>NZ_DKJH01000028.1:0-3405 GCF_002454655.1 Methylophilus sp. UBA6697 | reverse complement strand
TTTTTCAAAATTTTTGCTGTCTTATAGTCGAAATGTGTGACATTTTTCACTAAAAGCCTATCTAAGTGCCTACTTTGATAGGCCATATACCCTTGTGCCGACACAATTCCGTGGTTATACTGGTTCTGGATGAATCTTTATAACTTGTTAAGAGTCTGCACATGAAACTAAAAAAAATCGCCTCGGCACTATTAATGGGTGTATTTTCTTTCTCGTCTATCGGTTGGGCTGCCAGTCCTGAGACGCTAGAGAAAATTATCGAAAAGGCTGTCTCCGAGAACCCGGAGGTTCAAGCCACCTTCCATGCATTCAAAGCAGCAGAGTTTGATGAATCTGCCGCCAAAGGTCGATACCTGCCGAACTTAACGGTTGACCAAACGTTCCGAAATCAAGAGCGCCTGACACCAAACGTTAATAACACTTTTACGCCCAATCAGCAATCCACCTTGACCTTGCGTCAAATGATTTTTGATGGTCTGGCAACGCCGTCTGAAGTTGGCCGCCTGGATCATGTGGCCAAATCTCGCTTCTATGAGCTGCAGGGTCAAATGCAGGGCGTGGCGCTGGATACGGCAACCGCTTATTTTGATTTGTTGCGCTATCGCCGTCTGGTGTCTTATGCACAAGATAACTTTGTGGTGCATAAGCAGGTTTTTGACAAAATCAAATCACGCGTGGATGCCGGTGTAGGTAAGAAGGTGGATTTGGAGCAGGCCACTGGTCGTTTGGCCTTGGCTGAAGCAAACCTGCTGACTGAAACCACCAACCTATATGATGTATCTGCCCGTTTCCAGCGTCTGGTGGGTGAGTTGCCGCCAGAGATCGTAAACGAAGTCATGCTGACAGGTGATGGCCTGGCTGGTAGCGCAGATCAGGTGTTGGATGCAGCTTACAAGCAAAACCCAAATATCCTTGCAGCCATTGAGAATATTATTGCAGTAGAAAAATCCGTTTCAGGCAAAAAAGCACCATTCATGCCGCGACTGGATTTGCAAGGCCGTAAAATCTTGGATGTGAATGACGCAAGTAGAAACAGTACGTTAGCTGCAGATACGTTGGAAGTCACTGCCAGCTGGAATATTTTTAATGGATTCACAGATAAATCTAATCTGGATTCTGCCGTACAAACTTTAAATCGCTCACATGATTTGCGCGATAAAGCGTGTATTGATACACGTCAGTTAGTTGCTATCGCTTACAACAATATCAAGCAGTTGAGTGAGCAAGTAGCTTATCGCAAGCAACATCAGGACTCCATCGAGAATGCACGCCTGGCCTATCGTAAGCAATATGATATCGGTCAACGTACCTTGCTTGACTTGTTGGATACGGAGAATGAATACTTCCAGTCGCGTCGTAACTTTACCAATGCGGAAATGGACCTCAGTACTGCTTACGCCAGAACCTATGCTGGTCAAGGTTTGTTGTTGAGCAAGCTGGGTGTGACGCGTGCTGACGTGGGTGAATATCCACGTGAAGAGTACATGGATCGCGAGAATGTGTGTAAAGCTGTTGCTCCTACGCAGGTTGTACCAGATAAAGCAGCATTGTTAGCCAATGCCAAACCTTGGGAAGGCGAAGCCTTTAAGCCTAAAGCACAAGAAAAAGCGACCATGAAGTTCACGCCTCGCATCTTGTTCCAGGCAAATAGCGCCATCATCTTGCCAGAGTCTTATGCGGATCTGGATATTGTGTATGACGTGGTTAAAGAGTGGGGTAATGACAAGGTTGAAATTGCAGGTCATACCGACAAGCGTAATACTTCGAAAGAGAAATACAACCTGCTGTTGTCAGAGAAGCGTGCTAAGGCGGTTGCTGATTACTTAGTGAAAAAAGGCCTGGATGCGCAGCGCATTGCAGTCAAAGGCTACGGTTTCTCGCAACCGATCGCTGAAAATGACCCTGTGAGTGGTAATGATGCCAACCGTCGCGTTGAGGTCATTCGATTCCAGTCTGTCGCTCAGTAATGTTGAGCTTAGCTCCCGCGTGTCGGGAGTGTAAAAAAGCGGTGCCAATAGGCACCGCTTTTTTATATCTGCTAGCGTTGGTTGGCAAGCGTAATGGCCTCTAAGGCTGGTCCAGGCATTGTACTTTAGTACAATAGATTTCTGTTTTGGATTGGCGTCTAATACGACACTATCAGAATTGTCTCAATCTTAAGTGAGGATAAACATGGCTACAGTAATCGGAACTGTTACAAATATTCAGGGTATGGCTATCGTAGTTGATGCCAGTGGCAATCGCCATATGTTGAAAGTCGGCGAAGTGCTTCATGCAGGCGATAAAGTGATCACTGCTTCTGGCGCTGCTGTTGCCGTGAAGCTTGCCAACGGTGAAACCGTAAATTTTGCCGAAGCGCAAACAGTGAAGATTACTGATAACCTGGCTCAGGTGGATGTTTCTGACGTTACAGAGAATGCTGTGAACCAAACTGTCTTTGACGCAGTGCTGACTGCGTTAAATGAAGGCCGTGATATCACCGAAGTATTGGATAGCCCAGCTGCTGGTGAGGCGGGTAGTGATGGTAATGCCAGCTTTGTCAACCTGGACAGAATCCAGACACAAAATGCCGGTGGCGCCAACTATGATGGTGGTACTGGTGCAGGTGGCGCGGCTACAGGCGGCAATATTGCCCCTAACTATGTTTATCTAAGTCCTGCAAGTGGTGCGCCAGTTATCACATTGGCAGACGATAAAGACAATGATGGCTATTTAAATGCTGGCGAGATCGGTAACGCTGTAACAACTAAAGCAACCGTGACATTGCCAGCTGGTCTTGAACCAGGAGATACATTAAACGTTGTTCATAACAGCGGTACGATTAGTGTTGTATTGTCTGCTGCCAATATCGCAGCAGGTTCTGTCGATGTACAGGTGCCAGTGCCGGCACAAGGCTCAACATTGACGGTGACTGCAAGTATCACCAATCAATCAGGTCAAATTTCACCATCCACTTCTGATTCAGCGATTATTGATACAGTTGCACCTAATACACCTGCATTTGAGGGGTATGACGATGTAGGGACTGTTCAAGGTGTTATTGTTAATAAATCAACAATTGATGATACTCGGCCTGAAATTCGTGGTTCCAATGGCTCTCCTGGCGATAAGGTCACGATATATGATATTGATAGTAAAGGCACCGTCATTATATTGGGTACTACGGTTGTTAAAGCTGATGGTACCTGGACATTTACGCCAATCACTCCTATGGCCGACGGTTCGGAGCATCGTATTCAAGTAACCGCAACAGACACTGCTGGCAATGAAAGCCCAAAGTCAGCAACACTAGAGTTTAAAATCGATACTACAGCGCCTGATGTACCTGCATTTGAAGGTGTTGACGATGTTGGCCCGACTCAAGGTGTGATCATTAACAACTCAACGATTGATGATAACAAGCCT
>NZ_DKJH01000029.1:0-7032 GCF_002454655.1 Methylophilus sp. UBA6697 | reverse complement strand
CAAGCATGAGCTAAGGGGCCGGAAAGCGTGGGATTATAAACTAATCCTGACCGTTTTCGAGGAAGCTGCGCAGACGTTCGGAGCGCGTTGGGTGGCGCAACTTGCGTAGTGCTTTTGCTTCAATCTGACGGATACGTTCACGCGTCACGTCAAACTGTTTGCCCACTTCTTCCAGGGTGTGGTCGGTGTTCATTTCAATACCAAAGCGCATGCGCAGTACTTTGGCTTCGCGCGGGGTCAGTGACTCCAGCACTTCACTGGTGGCGTCGCGCAGGCTGGCGTAAACCGCTGCGTCCATTGGCGCCAGTGTGGTGTTGTCTTCAATAAAGTCGCCCAAGTGGCTGTCTTCATCGTCACCAATCGGCGTTTCCATCGAAATTGGCTCTTTGCTGATTTTGAGGATTTTGCGGATTTTTTCTTNNTTCAGCCAAGGTGGCCGGATCAGGCTCCAGACCAGTTTCTTGCAGAATCTGGCGGCTGATGCGGTTCATCTTATTGATGGTTTCGATCATGTGCACCGGAATACGGATGGTACGCGCCTGGTCAGCGATCGAACGCGTGATGGCCTGACGGATCCACCATGTTGCATAGGTAGAAAATTTGTAACCACGACGGTATTCAAATTTATCCACGGCTTTCATCAGGCCGATGTTGCCTTCCTGAATCAAATCAAGGAATTGCAAGCCACGGTTGGTGTATTTTTTGGCGATAGAAATCACCAGACGCAGGTTGGCCTCGATCATTTCGCGTTTAGCGCGACGGGCACGTGCTTCACCGGTGGTCATTTGTTTGTTGATTTCGCGTAACTCTTTAATTGGCAAGCCAACACGGTTCTGCAAGTTTTGCAGGCGCTCTTGCTGGTCAAGAATCGAGTGTCTGAAACGGCTCAAACGCTCTGCATAGGCGGGCTTACCAGCAAGTTCGCCATCTAACCAGCTGAGGTTGATTTCGTTGCCGACAAAGCTTTTAATAAATTGCTGACGCGGCATGTTGGCTTTTTCAACACAGAAATCCATGATTTTGCGTTCATGCGTGCGCACTTCTTCTACCATGTTGCGCACCTGGTCACACAGGGCTTCTACTTGCTTGGCAGAGAAACGGAAAGCCGTCAGTTCATCCAGCACCTGTTGATGCAGGGTTTTGTACTCGGCATCATTGGTACCTTTGGCTTCACGAATGCTGTTCATTTGCGTATTTGCAGCGCGAATGACGGCAAAGCGAGACAGGACTTCATCTTTGAGTCTGGCCAGGGCTTCGGCAGACAAGGCGGATGCTTTAGCATCGCCATCTTCGTCGTCCTCTTCCTCTTCTTCGTCAGCAGCTTCCTCTTCTTCTGCGTCAGCCACTGCCAAAGCGTCATCCAGGCCGAGATCGCTGTCAATCAAACCGTCTACCAGTTCGTCGACGCTCATCTCGTCTTTTTCGACTTTATCTACCATATCCAGCAACTGGGCGATGGTGGTCGGACAGGCGGCAATCGCATGCACCATGTGCTTGAGGCCATCTTCGATACGCTTGGCGATCTCGATTTCACCCTCACGTGTCAGCAGGTCAACCGTGCCCATTTCACGCATATACATACGCACAGGGTCAGTCGTACGACCGAACTCGGAGTCTACCGTCGCCAGCGCTTGCTCGGCTTCTTCGGCAGCATCTTCATCAGTCACCGCTGGAGGTGCATCAGACATCAGCAATACTTCGGCATCTGGCGCTTCTTCATAGACCTGGATACCCATGTCATTGATCATGCCGATAATGCTCTCGATCTGCTCGGAGTCTTGCACGTCATCCGGCAAATGGTCATTAATTTCGGCGTAGGTCAAATAACCACGCTCTTTACCCAGAACAATCAGGGTTTTCAGGCGGGTACGACGTGCCTCGGCATCCATTGCCTGGGTGGCGGGGTCTTTGTGTGTTTCGACTTCGTTAATTCCGAGCTCTTTGTCTAAACTTTTATCTGCTTTGGGTCTGGCCATGGCCGATTCCACCTCTAAAATGATTGATGCCGAGTGTTGGCTACCGCTACTGTCACATCACTCGATTTAACATTACGGGAAACCCTTTATTTTACCAGATTTTTGCATGTTTTTTAAGCATGCCCACACGGTTTTTAGGGAATTGCTGACTAGCGCTTGCTGGTTAACTGCCGCAGAGCCTCACGCTCTGCGTCCGACAGCGTAGAAAATGGCTTTTCAGTCAGCCGCCCTAACAAGGACTTTTCACGCGCAATGACTGCCATGTCTGATAATTGGGTACACGCCCCCTCAAATTCAAGCGTGAAGTCCAGCGTTTCGTCCAATAAAGACAACTCACGTTGCAATTGGTGTCGCAAAACCTCAGAAATATACGGGGTGATCATTTGCAGCAATACCACCGGCCGCGCGTCTGGCTTGGCGACAGCAGCCCTCAACACCACACGCAACATCTGCTCTTCATCGCCCTCCCCAACAATCTCCGCCATCAACTCCGGCTTAGCCCATTGCGGCCGCATCAGCAACATCAAGGCCAGGCGCACATACAGCGATAGCGGTGTGCGCGAACGCTGGCGCACAGGCTTTTGTTTGGTTTTAACCGGATCTGGCAACTTGAGCATGCGTTGCATTTCGCCACCAGCCAAGCCGGTCATCTCGGCCACTTTTTTGCGTAACAACATGGCATAACGAGGCGCCTGAATTTGCTTGAGGATAGGCTCGGCATCATTCAAAAACTGCAGCTTGTCCTCTTGCGAAGCCATCGGGTTATGCTCGCTCAAATGCTGAATAATGTATTGCGACAGCGGCATTGCTTTATCCATTTCAGCTTCAAATGCCTCTTTACCAAACGCACGCACAAAACTATCCGGGTCATGTTCGGCAGGCAAAAACAAAAAGCGCAACTTGAGGCCATCTTTAATCGCAGGCAAAGCGTTCATCACTGCGCGCCAGGCCGCCGTGCGCCCGGCTTTGTCGCCATCAAAGCTGAATACAATTTCATCGGTTTGCCGCATCAGCTTGGCAATATGAAACGGGGTAGTTGCTGTACCCAGCGCCGCGACGGCATATTCAATACCATATTGCGCCAGTGCCACTACATCCATATAACCCTCAACCACCAGCACGCGGCCCGCATCACGGATGGCGCGACGTGCCATAAACAAGCCATATAATTCATGGCCTTTTTGAAACAGCGGTGTTTCCGGCGAGTTGTAATACTTTGGCGTATCTTCGGGGTTAATCACGCGCCCGCCAAAGCCAATTACTTCGCCTTTTTGGTTATGGATGGGGAAAATAATACGGTCACGAAAGCGGTCATAACGGCGCCCTTGTTCATTCTGCACCACCAACCCGGCCGTCTCCAGCGCCTCAGCCTCATATTGCGGGAACACTGTTTGCAGATTTTGCCAGCCAGCCGGGGCATAACCAACCTGGAACTTGGCCGCGACCTGACCACTTAAACCACGGTTCTTCAGGTAATCAATCGCGCGCGGTGATTTTTTCAATTCTGCTTTGTAATAGTTGGCAGCTTGTTGCAAGGTATCTTGCAAACTCAATAACACCGCCTTTGAGGGGGACGCTGGTTGATTAGGGTCGCGCTGCTCTTGCGGCACAATCATGCCAATCTGTTTGGCCAGGTCGTGTATGGCCTCAACAAAACTAAGGCCGTTATACTCCATCAAAAAGCTCAAGGCGGAGCCGTGCGCACCACAACCAAAACAATGGTAAAACTGCTTGGTCGGACTGACGGTAAAACTGGGGGATTTTTCGTTATGGAATGGGCAGCAGGCCGAATAATTGGCCCCGGCTTTTTTCAGCGGTACTGCCTTGTCGATGACTTCGACAATATCTACGCGATTGAGCAGTTCTTGAATAAAACTTTCGGGGATCATAGATGCAAGTATCGCTTATGCGCACTAAAAAACAAAGGGCGCCAAATGCGCCCCGTTGTTGATGCGGTTAAAGACCGATTAACCTAAGGCAGCCTTGATCAGGCCAGAGACTTTCGCCATATCTGCCTTACCTGCGACCAGCGGCTTCACCGCACCCACTACTTTACCCATGTCTTTGGCACCCGCAGCACCCGCTTCAGCAATAACCTTGGCGATGATGGCGTTGATTTCATCCTCAGACAATTGCGCTGGCAGATACGCCTGCAATACAGTAACTTCAAATTTTTCCTGATCCGCCAGATCGTGGCGGTTAGCACCTTCAAACGCAGCAATCGAATCACGGCGCTGCTTGAGCATTTTCTCAATCGCCGTAATCACGGCATCATCATCCAGCTCAATACGCTCGTCGACTTCGCGCTGCTTGATCGCCGCTTGCAACAAACGAATCACACCCAGCTTTTGCATGTCTTTCGCACGCATGGCGGTTTTCATGTCTTCGGAGATTTGTGCTTTCAGGCTCATAGAAATATCTTTATCTGAATGGAGGCTTAAATATGGGCTGTATAAATAGCTAAAGGTTGCGGAAACCCACAACCTTCGCATCATCGGTTAACCTGAAAGCGGCTAACCGTTCACTTCCACTAAAAATTAGTAGAGTTTTGTCGGCAACTGTTGGTTGCGCAGACGACGGTACTGACGTTTAACCGCAGCAGCGGCTTTACGTTTACGTTCCCAAGTTGGCTTCTCGTAGAACTCGCGTGCACGCAAGTCGTTCAACAAACCGGTTTTTTCAATCAAACGCTTGAAGCGGCGCATTGCAACGTCAAACGGTTCGTTCTCTTTCACACGAATAGCGGTCATGTAAATCCCTATCCTTCAAAAATGGTTGGCAAATCGTGCATGCGGATTGATGCAGCACTGAAAACCGCGTATTCTATCGCGCTTATTTGGATTTATCAATCATTTCCGCAAAATATTGTCTGTGAGAAAGCACGTATGTTGGTATTGGGCATTGAATCTTCTTGTGATGAAACCGGGGTCGCGCTGTACGACACGCGCCGCGGGCTGCTGGCGCACGCCCTGCACTCACAAGTAGACATGCATGCCGCTTATGGTGGCGTGGTGCCAGAACTCGCTTCACGCGACCATATCCGTCGTGCGTTGCCACTGACCCAACAAGTCCTGGCACAAGCCGATAAAACCTTGCAAGACATAGAAGGCATCGCTTATACACAAGGCCCTGGCCTGGCGGGTGCCTTGCTGGTAGGCACCAGCATTGCGCAATCACTGGCCATGGCGCTCAATGTACCCACCATCGGCGTGCACCACCTGGAGGGCCATTTGCTGGCGCCCATGCTGGAAGAAAATCCGCCAGCCTTCCCATTTGTTGCCTTGCTGGTTTCAGGCGGCCACAGCCAACTGATGCGCGTAGACGGTATCGGCCAATATGAACTCTTAGGTGATACGCTGGATGACGCCGCTGGCGAAGCATTCGACAAAACCGCTAAATTACTTGGGTTAGGTTATCCCGGCGGCCCGGCCGTCTCCAAATTAGCCGACCAGGGCAGACCGCATTTTCAACTACCGCGCCCAATGCTCAACAGCCCGGATTTGAACTTCAGCTTTAGCGGCCTCAAAACAGCGGTGCTCACGCTGGTCAACAACCAGCCACAACTGGATGATGACACCATCAAAGATATTGCCTGGGAATTTCAGGAATCTGTCACCGAGATTCTGGTGCATAAGTGCCTGAAAGCACTCAAGCAAACCAAGCTCAAACGGCTGGTGGTCTCGGGCGGCGTGGGTGCCAACAAGCGCCTGCGCACCAGACTCAACGAAGCCGCCAGCAAGCGCGGCATCAGCGTCAGTTACCCACGGCTGGAGTTCTGCACCGACAATGGCGCCATGATTGCGTTTGCAGGTGCCATGCGTTTACACGCCATGCAAGCAGTGAAACAAGATTACAGCTTCAGCATCCGCCCACGCTGGGATTTATCGGAGCTCAAAGCCCCCGCCTAAATATGGTTGGCTATTTCTTGCCAAAGCGGCTTTCAGTGCCTGCCAGCAACTTCTCAATATTGCCCTGATGGCGAATAATCAAAAACGCCGTCATCACAACCACCACCGCCACATACACCGGATAAGGTGACAAGAATTGCCAGGCAATCACGGGGGCCAATATTGCAGCCACCAAGGCAGACAAAGAAGAAATTCGGCTGATTAAAAACACAACTAGCCAGACCGCCACCACACTTAACGCCAACCAGCCGGAAAACGCAATCATCACGCCCAGCGCTGTCGCCACGCCTTTACCGCCTTTGAACTTATGGTAAATCGGGTACAAATGCCCAATAAATACCGCCAGGCCCACCAACGCGACCACATCCATTAACATCCCGGCTTGCAATGCCAACCAGGTCGGCAACCAGCCTTTAAAAGCATCACCCAGCAAAGTCAGAATCGCAGCAGATTTCTTACCGCTACGCGCCACATTGGTCGCGCCGATATTACCACTGCCCACCGTGCGTGGATCAGGCAGGCGATACAGCTTGCTGATGATAATGCCAAAGGCAATCGACCCAATCAGATAAGCCGCCACAACCCACACCAGCGCCTCAATATCAAACCCAATTTCGTTCATGCTTTAAATTCCACTGAAATGCAGCCGCTTATGCCAGCCACCGCACGATGTTGTATGATGCCGAATCATACTGGATTCCGGCCTGCGCGGAAATAACAACAAGGGTGCACCTCAATGGATATTATCTTTCTCGAACAAGTCAAAGTGCAAACCAAACTCGGCGTTCCCGAGTGGGAGCGCGCGGTCGCGCAGACCGTCATTCTGGATATCGAAATCGGCTATGACTTTAGCAAAGCCTGCCAGACCGATGCGATTGAAGACACGATTGATTATGGGCAAGTGGCTGCGCGCATTCGGGAAACATTAGCAGAACACAGCTTTAAACTGGTTGAAGCCCTGGGCGAGCATGTGTGCCAGCTGATTCTGCAGGAATTTAAAGCGCAAAATGTGAAGTTAAAAGTGAGTAAACCGGGGATATTGCCGGGGTTGAAGGCTTTAGGGATTCAAATTTACCGTACGGCTTAAATATTAAAAATCTTGTCGCCTTCCTGGCGAGTTACTTTTTTTGCTTGCCCCTCAGAAAGTA
>NZ_DKJH01000030.1:0-13547 GCF_002454655.1 Methylophilus sp. UBA6697 | reverse complement strand
TCGTCGAAGGCCTGGCGCAAGCCGTATGGGGCGCACAAGTGCATGCGCTGGATATCGGCATTGACGATGAGCCGTATGAAGTCTTTGGCATCTTGCTGTCGCAGTTTGATTTGTTTGCCGCGGCGATTGCTGGTGGCTTGGTGCTGTTGCTGGGCCTTTTGTTTAATAAAACCCGGGTGGGCATTGCCTTGCGTGCTGTGGCTGACGACCAGTTGGCCGCGCTGGCGGTGGGCATACACCTGCAGCGCCTATGGCTCATTGTGTGGGCGGTGGCCGGGTTTGTCGGCCTGGTGGCAGGCATGTTGTGGGGCGCGCGCGTGGGTGTGCAGTTTTCACTGTCGCTGATTGTATTGAAGGCGCTGCCGGTGCTGATTATTGGTGGCTTTACTTCGATTGAAGGCGCCATCGTTGGCGGCCTGATTGTAGGGGCTTCTGAAAAATTGGCCGAAGTCTTTATCGGCCCGCTCATTGGCGGCGGCATTGAAAACTGGTTCCCTTATATGCTGGCCATGCTGTTTCTGCTGGTCAGGCCGTATGGGCTGTTTGGCGACAAAGCCATTGAACGAGTGTAAACAGGGCGCGGGTATAGACACTATGTTGTATCAAGAATCTGGACAATTCATCACCGATTACCGGCTGGATAAACGTTTTTTCCGGCTCAAACAGGAGCGCTGGGCGTTTGCGGGGTTGCTGGCGTTCGCCTTCCTGGTGGTTCCCTTCATCGGCAACGATTACTGGTTTAGCGCTATCCTCATTCCGTTTCTGGTGCTGTCGCTGGCAGGCTTGGGCCTGAACCTGCTCACCGGCTATGCCGGGCAGTTGTCATTGGGCTCAGCCGCGTTTATGGCGGTGGGTGCTTTTGCCACCTACAACGCGCATTTGCGCATTGAGGGCTTGCCATTGCTGGCCAGCCTGATCGTGGGCGGTTTGGCTGCAGGCAGTGTTGGCCTGTTGTTTGGTTTCCCCAGTTTGCGCATCAAGGGTTTTTACCTGATTGTCTCTACCCTGGCCGCACAGTTTTTTGTACTGTGGGTGTTTACCAATTTCCCCTGGTTTTCCAATCACTCCTCTTCCGGCGTGATCACTGCACCTCCATTACACATATTCGGCGTTGATTTGAGTTCGCCAGTGGGCCGCTATTTGCTGACATTGACCGTGGTGCTGGCGTTGGGCTTGCTGGCCAAAACCATCGTCAGCGGTGAGCTGGGCAGAAAGTGGATGGCAGTACGCGATATGGATACCGCCGCCGCCGTCATCGGGATTTCGGTGCCAAAAACAAAGCTGCTAGCATTTGCCATCAGCTCGTTTTACCTCGGTATTGCCGGTGCGCTGTGGGCATTCACTTACCTGGGCACCGTTGAACCACATGGATTTGACTTGTCGCGCTCATTCCAGATCCTGTTCATTATTATCATCGGTGGCATGGGCAGTATCCTCGGCAATTTCCTCGGCGCAGCGTTTATCGTGTTATTCCCTATCCTGCTTTCCAACCTGTCATCCGGCCTGCTGGCGGGGGCGATAGACCCTGGTCAACTGGAAAATTTTCAGAAAATGATTTTCGGCGCGCTGATTATCTTTTTCCTGATCAAAGAGCCCAATGGTTTGGCCAAGGTCTGGCAAACCATCAAGCAACGCTTGCGCGTGTGGCCACTGCGTTTCTAGGTCGTTCATTTCATTAAGGAGATTTTTATGTGTTGAACGTGCCTATTAGACATTTTTATATAACTAAAAACGATTAGTAACTGTTTTCATATTTTTAATACNNAATAAGGAGTTTTAGAGTGAAATTTCTCGGTAAACATCGCTGGCTGTGGCTGGCATTAGGATTGGCGGTCAGCAGTGTGACTACGCAAGTGCAAGCGGCCAATGAGCAATATTTTCCCTTACAAAGTTACCGTATCGGCCCCTATGCGGCAGGGGGATCCGGTTTCTTTGGCGGCTTTATTGACTACCTGCAATACGTCAATGCCAAAGACGGTGGCGTCAATGGTGTGAAATTCACCTGGAGTGAATGCGAAACCGAATATGTGGTGGAAAAAGGCGTGGAGTGCTACGAGCGCCTGAAAAAAGGCCTGAACGGCGCGCCAGCTGCAGCGACCAATCCGCTGTCAGTGGGGATTGCCTATGCGACGCTGGAGCGCTCCACCGCTGACAAATTGCCTTTGATCACCATTAACCATGGCCGTACCGACTCCACCGATGGCAGCGTATTCCCTTATGCTTTCCCGCTGCAACTCAACCCTTACAGTGAAGTGTCGGCGATTGTGAACTACATCGCCCAGCAATCCGGCGGCCTGGACAAACTCAAGGGCAAGAAGATCGTCACGCTGTACCATGGCTCGCCTTACGGCAAGGAAACCAGCCCGATCCTGGAATTATTGGCCAAGAAATACGGCTTCGAGCTGACCCTGCTTGAAGTGCCGCATCCGGGCAATGAGCAGCAATCACAATGGCTGAGTATCCGCCGTATCAAACCGGACTGGGTGATTTTGCGTGGCTGGGGCGTGATGAACCCGGTGGCGTTGAAAACCGCGCAGAAAACCGGTTTCCCGGCTGACCATATTATCGGCAACATCTGGAGTAACTCGGAAGACGACGCGGCGCCTGCAGGCAATGCTGCCAAAGGTTTTATCTCAATTACTACGCATCCTTCCGGTACCAGCTTCCCGGTATTGCAAGGGATCAATCAGTATGTAATCAAGGCCGGTAAAGGCAATCTGCAAGATCCTAAACGTTTCGGCAATGTGTATTACAACCTGGGTGTGGTTAATGGCATTCTCAACGTCGAAGCCGTACGTGTAGCGCAAGCCAAGTTCGGCAAGCGTCCACTGACCGGTGAAGAGGTGCGCTGGGGCTTCGAGAATATCAAGCTGGATGATGCACGTTTGAAAGAGCTGGGTGCCTTGGGCCTGGTGCAGCCGCTGAAACTCAGTTGCGCTGACCATGAAGGCGGCGGCGCGGTGCGCTTCCAGCAATGGGATGGCAGCAAGTGGAAAGTGATTTCAGAGTGGGTACAGGCTGACCGCCAGTTGTTGCGCCCGATTATTGAAAAGTCTTCACACGAGTATGCCAAGGAAAAAGGCATCACCCCGCGTGATTGCAGCAAAGAAGAGGTCGCTGCCAAATAAATTGCTTGGCAACGTTTAAAACAGACATGCACATCGCTTAGGCGGTGTGCATGTGCAGTTTGATGTCGTGGGCGCTGTGCATAGATTGCCGACGCGATCGAATTGAGGAGATTGTGATGTCACAAGCACATGAAAAATTAAATCTGGCGAGTGAGCCGCTGTTGCAACTGGATGATATTGAAGTGATCTATGAAAAGGTCATTTTTGCCATCAAACATATCTCACTGCAAGTCGGGCCGCAGTCTATTGTTGCGTTGCTGGGTGCCAATGGCGCCGGTAAAAGCACCATCCTGAAAGCGATTTCAGGCCTGGCACCGGCGCAACGCGGAGAAATCGTGCAAGGCAAGATTGTCTATGGCGGCAAGGAGATCACCCAAGCCACACCACGTCAGTTGGTGGCACAGGGACTGGTACAGGTGCTGGAGGGCAGGCATTGCTTCGGGCATTTAACCGTGGAAGAAAACCTGCTCACTGGCGCATTTATCCGCCGGCCATCAAGTAAGGCATTGGCACAGGATCTGGAAAGGCTCTATGCCTTTTTCCCGCGCCTCAAATTGCTACGCAAAAACTATGCGGGATATACCTCCGGCGGCGAACAGCAGATGGTCGCCATCGGCCGTGCTTTGATGGCTAACCCGAAGCTGATTTTGCTCGATGAGCCGTCTATGGGCCTGGCACCACAGATTGTCGAAGAAATTTTTGAGATTGTGCATCAGCTACAGCAGACGCAAGGCCTGAGTTTTCTACTGGCCGAGCAGAATGCCGCCGTGGCATTGCGTTATGCCAACTATGCTTATGTGCTTGAAAGTGGTCATATCACCCATCATGGCGATGCACAGACGATTGCCAGTAGCCAGGCGCTCAGCGACTCTTATTTGGGTGGCCATTAATGCATCACCCATTCGACGTGACTGATTTTTGTACAAGTAATGCTGTCTTAAGGCATGACCCATTCAGGTAGTTACAATTTAGCAATAAGTTGTGTAACATATTTGTTGCAATTATATAAAACTAACTGTAAATATTTTGGGAGCTTTCGATGCTAAAACAACTTGCTGGTGCTTTTTCATTTATTGCAATCACGTCCTTCATGACGCCGGTGGCCATGGCTTATGACTTTGATGGTACCGCATTGAGTAGTCCGGACGCTGTAGACTATTCATTTAATGCGGCTGCGACGGCTGCGACCGTTTCATTTGACCTGATTGGTTACGCAACGCTGGATGGGTTTCCTGATAACAATTACGAAGACTATTTCACCCTGTCAGTGAACGGTAGCGCTGTGTTTTCTGCGAGCTTTAACCTGGGTGGTGATGGCGGCCCGATCACGATTACTCAAGGTGACGCAAGCTACGTGTCAAATTATGTCTACAACGGTTTTAATAACGGCGGCTCGTTGACCATTACACTGCCAGTGACTTTGGTGTTAGGTAGCAACAACCTGACTTTCAGCTATGCCAGCGCCATTCCACAAGGGTTGGGAGATGAGGGCTGGGGTGTTAAAAACCTGTCCGTGACCACTGTGCCTGAGCCAGAGTCTTATGGTTTGTTGATGGCTGGTTTAGGCCTGGTAGGCTTTGCCGCCAGAAGAAAAGCTGGCAAATAAGTATTGCAGCGGTATAAAAAAACGGCCTTGCAGGCCGTTTTTTATTGCCTGAACAAAGGCTTAAAAGAAATGTGCCACATGGAAAATGGCTTTAATGCCGTCAATATCCGGCAAGTTGTTGCGATTCTCCCTGAAGTAGAACACATCAATACGCTTGTTGCTGTCGCCGTCGATTAAATAGCCCACACCCACATCAATACGTTTGCGGTCCAGGCCAGTGGTGTCATTGTTAAATTCCTGGTAAATCACTTTAGGCTGGAATTTGCCTATGCCCACTTTGTCAGCAAACGTATAGCTGCCGTTGATGAAAAAGCCTTTGGCTTCTGGCAATACGGTGTCACCGGTATTGTCGTTATCGTAGTTGTAATATGAGGCCTCCGCGCCAAGCACGGCGCCATTACTCAACGGTTTTTCCAGACGCGCATCCAGGTTCCAATACTTGGAATCGCCTTTATTCAAAATGGTGCCGGTGCCATCTTTCTGGTAGCGATACGAACCGCCAACCGACAGGATGGACTTTTTGCCGTCGTAGCTGGATAAATTGTAAAAGCCAGGCTCAGTATCCCAGAAGTTATATTGTAAACGCGTCGCGTAAGACAGGTTGTCAGCCTGGTTAGAACCGCCTTGGCGGCCATTGGTCGCCGAGACATAGTATTTAAAGGCATTGCTGCTGTCTGAACCAAAGAACACGGCGCCATTGTCACGGCCGCCAAACTGGTAAGAGCCTTGCTCGGCAATCGGGAAGTCAAAGGTGGTCGAATACATGGGCGCAACGGCAGAAGCGCGGCTGGCGGCTGGCAAAAAGCGGCCAATCCAGAAGTTGGCGTAATTGTTGAATTCCAGGCCCAGGTGACCATCCAGTAACTCTATTTTGTCGTCTGCCGTATTGCGGGCAAAGTTAAATTCAAACGAGACGTTTTCGTGCAGTTTGCCGTTGGTGTATAAACGCGCTTCTTCTACTTCAAAGTCATTAGAACGGTCTTTACCACTGGGGGCGGCGTCTTTAATCGAACTAAAGCTGACACGCGAGGCAATACCAATATTAATAAACTGGTTGTCATTGCGCTGTATGGTGGCTTCGGCAAATGCCTGGTTGCTGAGGAGTGCCAGGCTGGTCAATAGCGAGATCTGGCGCAGGCGGTGAGATGTTGGTTTGTTTTTCATGTATTCACTCTGTGTTAGTCATGTATTTATCAATGGATATAAGTAATCTTCGTCGCGCACAGGCGGGATGAGGTCACGTTACAGAGTGTCTTATTGCAGAATGTGTGCCACAAAATTAAATGATATAAATCAATGGCTTGATTTATTTTGTGCATATTTATAATGCTGGTTTATCCGCAGGGTGCTGTTCGCCTGCCTTGCAATCAGCATGTGCGCTTCCTGGTTTCTGGTCGATGTTTTTCTTAACATAGATTGACATTAAATTTGCCTGACCCCTATAATCCGATGGTTTGTTAATAAATATTATCCAAATTTACCGAGTGTAATCGCCATTGCTGGCATCTACCGTCATGGCCAATCAGCCTTTATTCCGTCACGCTGCGCTCAACGCACAAAAAAACCATTGGCTGGGCACTATCCTACTGGTGCGTCCTGTCAGTTACCTGTTGCTTACCGGTCTGGCCATCGTTTTTGCGGTGATTGTGGTGCTGTTTATGGCGTGTGCGACGTATACCAAGCGCAGTACGGTCATGGGGCAGTTGGTGCCAGAAACTGGCTTGCTGAAAGTTTATGCGCCGCAATTAGGGCTGGTGGTTGAAAGAAAAGTGCAGGAAGGGCAGTTGGTCAAACAAGGCGATATCCTGTTTGTATTGTCCAGTGAGCGCTACTCTGATGGGCAGGGCTCTGTGCAGGCATCCATCAGTGCGCAACACACGCAACAACGGCAATCTTTGCGGGATGAAATCGTCAAAACCCGGCTGCAACAGCATGACGAACAACAGGCATTGCAGTCACGCCTGTTGGGCACCCAGGAAGAGCTGACGCGTTTGGACGCGCAATACAAAGCGCAGCAAACGCGGGTGAAGCTCAGCGAAGAGGCGTATCAACGCTATCAGGGATTGCTGGAAAAAAACTATATTTCGCGTGAGCAAACGCAGCAAAAACAAGAAGACTGGATAGAGCAGTCTTCGCGGTTAGAGTCCATGGCACGCGAGCAGGTACGCATGCAGCGCGATGTGCTTGCCCGTCAGGATGAGTTGTCCAGCGTACGCGCCAAGCATCAAAACCAGATTGCGCAGCTGGAACGCAGTGTGTCCAGTGTCAATCAACAGCTGACAGAAAGCGAAGCCAAGCGACGTCTGGTGATTCGCGCGCCCGAATCCGGCACGGCAACGGCAGTGGTTGCCAGTGTCGGGATGGCGGTTGAAGGCAGTCGGCCGCTGCTGAGTATTGTGCCGCGCGGCGCCAGGCTGGAAGCACAGTTGTTTGCACCCAGCCGTGCCGTGGGGTTTGTGCGGCCTGGTGTGCCGGTGCGTTTGCGTTACCAGGCGTATCCCTACCAGAAATTTGGCCAGGCCACCGGTCGAGTGGTGTCAGTATCCAGGACGGCGTTGCCAGCCAGTGAGATTTTTACCATGGGCAATCCGTCTGGCAATAATCAAAACAGCGAGCCTTATTACCGTATTTCAGTCGTGCTAGACCAGCAAGCCATCATTGCTTATGGCGTCAAGCAGCCTTTGCAACCAGGCATGTTGCTGGATGCTGACGTCATGCTCGAGCGTCGGCGCTTGTATGAGTGGGTGCTGGAGCCATTAATCAGTTTGACTGGCAAGCTGTAGCCATGGAAATGAAAGTGAGTCATGTCTTTTCTTAGTCAGCTGTCGTTTGGCCTGGGGCGTACACTGCCCATCACGCTACAAACCGAGGCCAGCGAGTGTGGCTTGGCCTGCCTGGTCATGGTGTCAAATTACCATGGGTTTCGTACTGACCTGGCGACCATGCGCCGATTGTTCCTTATCTCAATCAAGGGCACGACCCTCAGCCACTTGATGGGCATGGCGCAAGCCGTGGGTTTTACTACGCGCCCGGTCAAGCTGGAGCTCGAAGATCTTAAAGATTTGCGTCGGCCGTGCGTTTTGCACTGGAATTTCAACCACTTTGTGGTGTTGAAAGAGGTGGGCGCGCGCCATGTGGTGATTCATGACCCGGCCATGGGCATACGCAAATTGAGCTTTGATGAAGTCTCTGCCGCATTCACTGGCGTGGCATTGGAGTTGTGGCCGAATCCTGGTTTCAAGCAGGTGACCTTTAAGCAAAGCGTGAAATTGCGCGACATGATGGGGCATGTCACCGGTCTTTACCGTTCGCTTGGGCAGGTGTTGCTGTTAGCGCTGGCATTGGAGGTGTTTGCGCTGGTGTCGCCGTTTTATATGCAATGGGTCGTTGACCATGCGCTGGTGTCGGCAGACCGGGATTTGCTCACCACGCTGGCACTTGGCTTTGGCCTGTTGGTTTTTATGCAGCAAGCCATTAGTACGGTGCGCGCATGGGTCATCATGCATATGTCTACTACGCTCAATGTGCAATGGCGGGCCAATTTATTTGCGCACTTGATCCGCTTGCCGGTCGACTTTTTTGAAAAGCGGCATCTGGGGGATGTGGTGTCGCGCTTTGGCGCTATTGATCAAATCCAGCATACGCTGACCAGCACCTTTGTCGAAGCCATCCTGGATGGTGTGCTCACCGTGGCGACCTTGGCCATGATGTTTTTGTATAGCCCGACCATGGCCTGGATCGCCATCGGTGCCATGCTCTTGTATGGCCTCGGGCGCTGGGCCTGGTTCCGGCCCTTGCGCAATGCTACCGAAGAGCAAATTGTGCATGCCGCCAAACAGCAAACCCATTTTATTGAAACCGTGCGCGGTGTGCGTGCGCTTAAATTATTTCAGCGATTAGATGAGCGCAGGAATAGCTGGTTAGGCTTGTTTGTCGAGCAAGTGAATGCTGACTTACGTACGCAAAAGTTGCAGGTGATGTATCGTTTGCTGAATGGTTTGTTGTTCGGTGTGGAACGTATCCTCATTATCTGGCTGGGGGCCAAACTGGTGATGGATGGTGCGTTCACGATTGGGGTTTTGCTGGCTTTTATTGCCTATAAAGACCAGTTTGTGACGCGCGTGAGCGGCCTGATTGACCGCATGGTTGAGATGCGTATGTTGCATTTGCAAGGTGAGCGCCTGGCGGATATTGCCCTGGCCGAGCAAGAGCCTGAAGTTGTGGATACCATGAGCAAGCAGGAGATTGGGAAATTGCCTGCCAATATTGTGATTCAGGGCCTGCGTTACCGTTATGCCGATGGCGAGCCCTGGGTGCTGGATGGTGTTGACCTGGAGATTGCAGAAGGGGAGTCGGTGGCCATTGTCGGCCCTTCCGGTTGCGGTAAGTCAACTTTGATGAGCATTATGCTCGGGCTGCGCCCTTTTAAAGAGGGGCAGATATTGGTGGGCGGGCAACCGCTGTCCAAACTGGGCTTGTCGCATCTGCGTAATATGGTCGGTACGGTGATGCAGGACGATGCGCTGTTTGCAGGCTCCATTGCTGACAATATTGCGTTTTTCGATCAGCAGGTTGATCTGGCGTGGGTGGAAGAGTGCGCGCGCAAAGCGGCGGTCTATGAAGAAATTGCCGCCATGCCCATGGGCTTTAATACCCTGATCGGCGATATGGGCGCAGCGCTGTCTGGCGGACAAAAACAACGTATCCTGCTGGCGCGTGCACTATATAAAAGGCCCAAAATCCTGTTCCTCGACGAAGCGACCAGTCACCTCGATGTGGCGCGTGAATCGATGGTCAACCAGGCCATACAGGCGCTCGATATGACACGCGTGATTATCGCGCACCGGCCGGAGACCATCGCTTCAGCCAAGCGCGTGATTGTGATGGCGGCGGGCAAAGTCCATATGACGGCGGTGGCAGGCGCATGAATGTATCTCTGCGCCTGGCGTTGTCATTATGTTGGGCGTTGGGAGTCTTGCTGCCAGCCAGCGCCATGGCGCTGCAGCTGACCGACTTTACCGAGTTTCAGGGGCGCGTCGCCGGTAGCCCGGCCAAAGAAATGCTCACGACAGCGGCTGAATCTGAATTGGCGCCCTGTGCCGCGGCCTTGCCACAACGGCCGCTGACACTGCTTGATGTGGTTGAGCAGGCCTTGTGTAATAGTCCACGTAGCGCGGAGGCCTGGTCCATTGCTAAAGCGCAGGCCGCGCAAGTGGCGGTACAAAAGTCCAATTATTTACCGCGCGTCAATGTCACGGCAGGTGCGGCCAAAGTGAGAAATCACGTTGAAAACTCATTATTTTCTTCGCTCGATCAGGACAATAACATCACCAATCGCACGGCCAGTTTGCGCTTGAGCTGGTTGCTAGCGGACCTGGGGCAGCGCGCTGCCAAGCTGGGGCAGGCGCAGGCCCTGTTAAATGCCGCCAATGCTGCGCATGATGCCGCCTTGCAAGAGGTGTTTATCACTGCGGCTCAGGCTTATTTTGACAATTTGACTACGCAGGCCACCTTGACTGCTTTTGAGGATGCGGAGTCACTGGCCAAGGAGAGCCTGGCCGCAGCGACGGCCAAATTCAAGGCAGGTGTGGGTTTGCTCACCGACCAGTTACAGGCGCAAACGGCTTACGCCCAAGCCAGGCTGGACAGAATCAAAGCCGAAGGCGACCTGAAAAATGCCCACGGCACTTTGTCTGCCGCCATGGGTTTAATGGCCAACACCCCGTTTCAGTTGTTAAAACGCAGCCAACCGCTGGAGCAGGCGGATTTTCTTAACCGGGTGGATGTGCTGNNCAGGCCACAGAATCGCATCCGGCTATTCTTGCCGCGAAAGCAAAAGTGCTGGCTGCCGAAGAAAATATTAAAGGCGTACGGGCAGAAGGCTTGCCAACACTAAACTTGAATACTGAGTTAAGTCGTTCGGATCAAATGGGTTATCAGCAACTGGCAAACTTTCCGGCCAGTAATGTCTATTCAACGACTGCCACCATCGGCTTGCAGCTGAATATGCCTTTATTTGAAGGGTTTTCGCGCAGTTATCAGGTGCAGTCTGCCGAGGCTGAGCGTCAAACGCGGGTGGCTGAGCTGAATCGCATCATGCAGCAGGTCTCGCTGGAGGTCTGGAAAAGCTATCACGCCTTGATGTCAGAGCGTGAAAATCTGCGTGCGACGGAGGAGCTTATACGTCACGCACAAGAGGCATTCAAGGTCGCGCAAGGGCGCTATCAGGCCGGGGTGGGCAATATGATTGAGTTGTTGAATGCGCAAAATGCGGTCTCCGGTGCCAGGCAGCAACATATCAAATCGCTGGCGGCTTTGCGTGCGGCCAGATTGAAACTTGCTGCCAATATGGGCAATGTTGGTTTGTGGGCCATTGTTGAACCTTGATCAACATTATTAACTTGTTTACGTAATTGTTAATTTTAGTTAATATGGTGTCGCTGTGATGTTGCTGTTATGCAGGGATGTCACCGCCTGGATCACCTTGAGTCAAGGTGATGGTGGGCGCTGGTTAACGGTGCAGTCGTCAAGGGCTGCATGGGTTAGACAGGGCACATTAATAACGCAAATGAGGAGAAGTAAATGGCAATTCAAAGCTTGAAAAAGGTTGAAGTTGAAGCAGTTTCTGGCGGTGCGGGCTTCGACCTGTCCGGTTTGCTGGGTGGCATTCCGTTGTTGGGTGGTTTGCTGGGCGGTGCGACCGGTTCTACCGGCGGCACTGTCAACGGCCTGGTCAGTACGCTGTCAGCGATTCCATTGGTCGGTCCAATTTTAGGTACCGTGCTTGGCCTGTTTGGCGGCTTGGTCAGCATTTAACAGACTCGGTTTTCCCCTCCGATGTATTTGCCCTGCTTTTGCAGGGCTTTTTTGTGCCAAAAGCTACTTACTTTTTGGTCTCAGCAGGTTTGCAGTTTTTGAGATGCAAATGATCGCTGTCATCCAGCGTGGTTTGCTCGCCGTTCAGGCGCAAATCCATGGTGCCGTAGTGATAAAGCTGCTTATCACTCGCATCTCTCGCCAGGCCAATTTCATGGTCAGGCAGCATGACCCAGGCTTCGTCACCGTTTGCGGATAGTTTCAGGCCAAAAGACTGATAATTCTCGCATTGGTAATGAATAGCTTCTTTACCGTAACGCGGCACTTCCTTGGTGCCTTTGTCAAACATGCTGGGAAACTCAAAGCTGGCGCAGCCAAATAACAAGGCAGAGACGGCAGCGATCATCAAATGTTGATAGGTGTTTTTCATTGTGTGTATCTTGTTCTAATAAGAGGCTATAAATAAATATGCACCATATTGTGCCAGTCATGCCTCACAGACTCAATCGTTTTGGTCGTGTGGATGGTAGGCCGCACGCTGCAAGCGGTCACGCAAGGCGTCCCATTCTGGAGTGGCGGGTGGCGATTCAATCAGGATAACCTCCGCTTGTGCGGCGTCCAGTGTATGTAGTGCGGCGTAGAGTTGTTCTGCCGCCTGCGCAGGATCATTCGGCAGATAAACATCTTTATCTGTTACTCGTTCAGTATTGCTAAATAACAAAGCAGCGGCGGCTGGCCTGGTTTGGGCATAGCGCAACATGGCTGGGATTGACGCAAATAGCAGGCAGGGTGTGCGTGGCGAATAATGCAGCAAATGCTGTCCGGGGACCTTCGGCGTTTGCGCCGCTTGCTGTGTGGCCGGTTTGCCTGCAATCGCTGCGATCGCTGCGGCCTCTATCATGCCTGGGCGCAATAATTGCCACTCGTCGCCATGCACGCTGACAATGGTTGACTCGATCCCCACCTGGCAGGCACCGCCATCTAATACCGGAATATCATGGCCCAGGCCTGACTCCACATGCTCGGCCGTAGTGGGGCTTAACTGTGTATATTTATTGGCAGACGGGGCAGCCAGCCCCAGGCCGCTGTCGTGTAGCAGGGCAAGCGCCACAGGGTGTGCNNAATGTCAACGGTCCTGGCCAGAATGCGTGTGCCAGTTGTTGCGCCAATGGCGGAAACTCACTTGCCCAGTCAGTTACTTGCGCCGCGCTGGCAATATGGACAATCAGCGGGTTATTGGCCGGGCGCTGTTTCGTCGCATATATTTTGGCAATCGCCAATTCGTTGCGTGCATCAGCCGCCAATCCATATACCGTTTCTGTAGGGATGGCGACCACCTCACCACGCTTTAACAGTTCAGTCGCCTTCGCCGGGCTGATACGCATCATGCACTCTGATTTTGTAAAAATTCTATTTTACTATCGAAAACCATGCGTACTACAGCATCGCTTCCTATAAAATGCGCGCTTCAGTCTAAGGAGCAACAAGATGCAAATTCAAGTTCAACATAATCCTGCCGAAACACAATTAAAGGAGCTTGGTGTTGCCAAGTGGCCCACCTGGCAAAAAGAGGTGTCTGTTTTTGACTGGACATTCCATGAGCAAGAGCAGGCATATATATTAGAAGGCGAATGTGTGGTCACCCCGATAGGTGGCGCACCTGTGAGTTTTGGCAAGGGTGACTTCGTTACCTTCCCGGCGGGGCTTAAAGTCAGTTGGGAAGTGAAGCAGCCTTTGCATAAGCATTATCATCTGGATGGCAATGTCTTGACGCAAACCTGGTTGCGACTCAAAGCAGCTTTCAAGAAATAATCATCAATTTGTAACAGAATTGTAATAGTGGCGAATGGGGGGTTGACCGCAATCCCCATCGCTGTAAAATGCGCGGCTTCCTTAAACGAAACGACATGTTTAGTTATCAGGAAGTGCCTTTAGCGGGGTGAGTTGATAGTAATTTGAAACGAGTGTTTAAATTGCTGTTGACGAAGTAAAAAACC
>NZ_DKJH01000010.1:0-8940 GCF_002454655.1 Methylophilus sp. UBA6697 | reverse complement strand
TTATAGTGGTGCATTGTAAGTCGTTGATTTTATTGAATAAAAAAATAGATTAAAAAATGAACTTTTGGAAAAAGTCCTTTTAAATTGGTAAGTTACGGAATTAAGACACAGCAATCCACAAAGTTATCCACAGATTTTGTGGATGGAAAAATACGGTGTTTGTCCTACAGGAAAAGCAAGGCCTTTTACAACTTTTACAATTAATGACTACTCGTCAGCAGATTTCTTTTTATGCGTATCAAACAACAACATTTTCGTACCATCTGGCAACAAGCGGAGGCTGTCTGCCTGATTGATCAGACCCGCTTACCGTTTGAGTTTGTGACGGTGAATGTGACGACCCTGGCGCAAATGTGTCATGCCATTCGCAGTATGCAAGTGCGGGGTGCACCTTTGATAGGTGCTGCCGCTGCTTACGGCGTCGCGCTGGGCGTTCAGCAAACCGCCAGTGATGCGCAGGTGCGGGATGTGGTCACGCAATTGTGTGCTACCCGGCCAACAGCCGTGAATCTGGCGTGGGCGGCGCAACGCATGCAGCAAGCCTTGCTGGCCTTACCTGAGTCTGCCCGCGCGATGGCGGCCTGGCAGCTGGCGCAAGCGATTGCCGATGAAGATGTGACACAAAATCTGGCACTGGGCCAGCATGGCAAGGCGCTCATTGCCGCCAAAGGCTCGGTCAATCCGCAGCAGGTCGTAAATATTCTCACCCATTGCAACGCTGGCTGGCTGGCCACTGTGGATGGTGGCACCGCGCTGGCGCCAATTTACGCGGCACATGATGCGGGCCTGAAGGTGCATGTCTGGGTAGATGAAACGCGACCGCGCAATCAGGGCGCGAGTTTAACCGCCTGGGAGCTGGCGCAACATGGCGTGCCGCATACGGTGATTGCTGATAATGCCGGCGGACATTTAATGCAGCATGGCCAGGTGGATATGGTGATTGTGGGCGCTGATCGCGTGACACGTGAGGGTGACGTGTGCAACAAGATTGGCACTTATTTAAAGGCGCTGGCCGCTTTTGACCAGAACATACCTTTTTATGCAGCTGTACCTACGCCGACTATCGATTGGCAACTAGCACGTGGTGCTGATATTGAAATTGAAATGCGCGACGCAGACGAGGTGGCTTATATGCAAGGGCAGGGCGCAGACGGACAGGTGCAACGCATACGCGTGATTCCACACGAAAGCACGGCGCTCAACCCGGCGTTTGATGTGACGCCCGCCAGGCTGGTCACGGGGATTATTACTGAGCACGGCGTATTGACGCCTGCGCAGCTACATACACTGGCAGCTTAAAATGACGACTCCAACAATGACCACACCTCCACCCGCACAGCAATTATTACAGGCTGCCCAGCAGATGGCGCTAGCCGGACTCAACAAAGGCAGTTCTGGCAATGCCAGCATGCGGCTGGATGACGGCTTTTTAATTACACCTTCAGGCGTGCCTGCCGAACAGCTCAACACACAGAGCATGGTGTATATGGATTGGACGGGACAGGCTGAGGCCGGTAAACAGCCTTCTAGTGAGTGGTTTTTTCACCGCGACATTTTACAGGCACGGCCGGAAGTGAATGCGGTGGTGCATTGCCATAGCATGTTTGCCACCACCATTGCCTGCATGGCACGCGATGTGCCGCCGTTTCATTATATGATCGCCACCGTAGGCGGTGACGATATCCGTTGTGCGCCTTATGCCTTGTTTGGCACCCAGGCGCTATCTGATGTCGCCGTGAGCGCCTTGCAAGAGCGCAAAGCCTGTTTGCTGGCGCACCATGGCATGATCGCTTTAGGTAAAACCTTGGCACAGGCACTGGCGATAGCCATTGAGGTGGAGAATCTATGCGAGCAGTATTGGCGCTTATTGCAGCTTGGGGAGCCTGCGCTGTTAACGCCAGAGCAGATGCGTGAAGTGCACGCCCAGTTTAAAGGCTATGGCCAGTGGGATAAGTAGGCCTACAACTTGGGAAACAACGCCAAGGTGCTCAAGCGCAATAAGTATGTTGGGTCACATATAAACACATTGTTTTCTATGGCCAGAATGGCCTCCGGTGGCGCATAGCACTTGAGCAGCACGCCACCAGACTCTACTGCATTAAGGCCTTTGGCATAAGTGGTTGCAATGTCTTCAGAGGTGCTCCAGCAAAAGCCGATCTGGTCGTTGTCAAATAAAAACCAGCTTTCTCCACGGTATAAAGTAAAGCCCTCGCCGTGGTAATCAGAGAGTGCCTTTTTGAGTACTTTTAGCACCAGGGCGTCGTCTTTTATTTTGGCACGCAGGTCACCGCCGTATTGCGCCCACAGTGTTGCAATCTGACTTTTTTGAAACACAGAGTCATCTTTGAGTCTGGCTATATAGTCGAAGGTGTCACGCCAGAGCATGGCATCTACAGCATTGACATATACCCCCAGACAAAACTGCTTGGCGAGCGATTGTGGGGTGTATTTCATATTATGGCTGCGGGCTGGCTATCCACTCGCCATCCACCAGTTTTTCCTGCGGCTGGAACTGCTGTTTATAGGCCATTTTCTGGCTGTCGGCGATCCAGTAGCCCAGATACAAATAGGGCAGGCCCAGCTGTTTGGCCCAGGCAATTTGCCACAGGATGCTATATGTGCCGTAGCTGGCTTTATCCGTGGCATCGTAAAACGTATAGACCGCAGATAAGCCATCCATCACGATGTCGATCACACTGACCATTTTGAGGGCGCCATAGGCATCGCGGAACTCAACCATAATGCTTTCCACATTGCTCTGACACAAAAACTGCTGGTACTGCGCGGCCTCATCCTCAAGGTCTGCAATATGGTCCGGGCCGTGGTGATGGCGCTGTTGCTGGTAAGCCTGGTAAAGCGCGAAATGTTCAGCATCGTAGCTGGCTTCGACGATCGTCACTTGCAGGTCGGCATGTTTTTTAAAGGCGCGTTGCTGGCTACGCGTGATTTGAAAGGCGTTGACCGGCAAACGCACTGAAATGCAGGCGTTGCAGTGTTCGCAGTGTGGACGGTAGGCAAATTTACCGCTGCGTCTGAATCCTTGCTGGATCAGGCCGCTATATACCGGGCCATCGACCAGATTTTGCGGGGTGGCAATCAGGCTTTGTGCCAGCTTTTTTGGCAGGTAGCCACACGGATAGGCCGTGGTGACATAAAACTGCAGTTTTTGCAGTGGGGCATCATTAGGTAACGTCATATTGCACCAGGGTGTTCAATTGCGCGATAAACCGGTCTCGGGGAATCTCATATGCACCAAAGCTTGCCAGCAGCGGTGTATGCATCTGACAATCAATCATACCGACTTGTTGCGCGTTTAACCATTGCACTAAATGGGCAAACGCGACTTTAGAGGCATTGCTGGCATGATGAAACATGCTTTCTCCATAAAACATGCGGCCAATTTTCACACCATAGCAGCCACCCACGAGCTGTTCATCTTGCCAGGCTTCTACGCTATGCGCATATCCCATCAGGTGTAGTTGGTGATAAGCGGCGATCATGTCGTCGGTAATCCAGGTGCCTGGCTGACCTGGGCGAGGGGTGGCCGCACATGCTTGTATCACGCGCTTGAAATCAGTATTGAAACGGATATCAAAAGGCTGCTGTTGCATGACCTTGCGTAATGAACGGCTGATATTCAGCGCCTCGGGAAATAAAACCATACGTGGGTCAGGACTCCACCAGAGGATAGGCTCGCCTGGGCTGAACCAGGGGAAAATCCCTTGCCGGTAGGCCGCTAGCAATCGCTTTGCGGTCAAATCGCCGCCAATGGCAATCAGCCCATTGGGCTCGGTCAATGCCTGCTGCAATGGCGGAAAAGGCGTTTTTGTGTCCAGAATGAGTACTGGCCCGCCCGGCAGCGGGTAGTAGTGTTCGTGCATAAACGTCAGTTAAATTGGTAAGGGTCGTGCTTGCCTGCCCATTCTATAACCTTGTTGCCCGGCATGCCACGCGAAATGCCAAAGCCTTGTGCATAATCGCAACCTAATGCCGCCAGGATCTGGGCCTGCTCCGCTTTTTCCACGCCCTCTGCCACCACTTTGCGCCCGAACTCACGGCATAGCGTGACTACACCTCGAATCACTGCCAGGTCCTCCTGGTTGCTGAGCATGTTGTGGATAAAGGACTGGTCGATTTTGATGATATCTACCGGCAACCGGCGCAAATAAATCAGTGACGAGTAGCCGGAGCCAAAGTCATCAATCGAAAAAGCCACGCCCAGCGACTGGCACTGTTGAATGACACGGTTGACACGGGCGAAGTCACTGATGGCTGCGCTTTCGGTGATCTCGATATGCAGTTGTTGCGGTTGGATCTTGGGGTACTTTTTAAACAGGCTGGCCAGATGGTCACTGAACTGTTTATGCATCAAATGTTGTGCAGCAATATTGACCGAGACCTGGGTGTGCAGGCCATGGTCTTGCCATTCCGTGAGTTGTCGCAGGCTTTCTTCAATCACCCAGTTGCCAATATCAATAATCAGGCTGGTATGTTCCACCGCGTTGAGAAAGTCATTCGGGTAAAGCAGGCCACGCAGTGGGTGTTGCCAGCGCAATAAGGCCTCAAAGCAAAACAGTTTGCCTGATTGCATGCACACCTGCGGCTGGTAAACCAGTTTGATGTGGCTGTTTTGAATGCCGTTCAGCAAGTCTCGCAACAGTAGTTGCTGTTGTTGCGACTGCTGCGCGGAGGCTAAGTCAAACAGGTGGAACTGGTGCCCGCCATGCGTTTTGGCATGGTACATGGCATGGTCGGCATGGCGTAGCAGCGTGTCGGGTGGGTTGTTGTCTATAGGGTAAAGCGTGTAGCCAATGCTGGCTGAAATCGAGAATTTGAATTTATCAATCGCAAACGGTTTTTCAATCGCCGCCAGCAGTTTTTTGAGTAAACGCGTGTATTCGGTTTGTGTACGGCCGCCGCACAAGAGCATGGCAAATTCATCGCCGCCCAGGCGCGCCAGCGTGTCTTGCGGTTTAAGAATATTGGTCAGCCGGCTGGCCAGTTGCATCAGCAATTTATCGCCAAATTCGTGGCCATACTGGTCATTTACAATTTTAAAGTCATCCAGGTCTATATAGCAGATAGCCACCAGTGATTGCTGGCGCTCAGCCTCCAGCAAGGCTTGCTGTAAACGGCTGGAAAACAGGACGCGGTTGGGCAACTGCGTTAATACATCATGGTAAGCCAGGTGCTCCAGCATGTTTTGCTGTTCTTTGGCGCGGGTGATATCCGAGAATAAACCGACATAATGCTGGAATTCGCCCGCCTGATTCATCACCGGTGACAGTTCCAGTTCAACCAGGTAATCATGCCCCTGATGATGGCGGTTCCACACTTCGCCTTGCCACTCTTGAAACGCCTGTGCACCTTCATACAGGTCTTGAAAGAAGTCTGGCTGCAGGCAGGCAATACCTAAGGCGGCAGGGGACTGCCCAATGGCTTCGGCCTGCGCATAGCCGGTGACTACGCTAAACGAGGGGTTGCATTGCACAATCAGGCCACGTTCGTCGGTAATGAAAATAGCGTCATGTGCATGGTCAAACACGCTCGCAGAGACTTTGAGCCGGTTGGCGCTGGCCTGTATCTGGCTCACCATTTCACGCAAGCGTCGCCGCATTTTGACCATGTTGGCGATCAAGGTATCTGGTGTGGCTGCAATATGGTCTTCGGCGAAATCGCCGCTTTCAATGCGCATTAGCAGCAGTTTTGCGGTTTCCGGCTCGCCACCCAAGGGGTTCAACACAAAGCGCTGCAAGCCGCTGATCACGGCCATTAACACCACCAGGGTCAGAATCAAGGCGATGATCATGACAGGCGAAAGCGCGCCCAGCGCAGACCAGTAAGCTTCGTTGACGGGGTAAAGGATATTGATCTGGAAGTCCCATTCAGGCACTTCTTTGCTGACTCTTTTCCAGCGGTGCTGGCTGTCTTCCATCGCCTCTAGCGCTTGCTGTTTGCTGATGCCGCCGGTAAGAAAGCGAATCTTGCCGTGGCCATCGGTGATGGCGACGAAGCCTTTTTCTAAAAATCCCCATTGGCGGATCGCCTGGTCAATAGCATTGAAGTCCAGTTTATAACCGACATACCAGGCACCAATCAAACGATTCTGGTTGTCGTGCATGGGCTCGTAACGTGAAAGATAGGCTTCGCCCAGAATATCAACCACGCCATAGAACGTTTCATTTTTCTGCAGTTTTTCAATCACCTTGCCATACGGGTTCAGCTCGGTGCCAAAGGCGTTGCTGCCATCGGCTTTTTTCACATTGGTGGCAATCCGCAAAAACTGTTGGCCACGTTTGACAAAAATAGTGGCAGTGCCGCTGCCAATGCGGGTGACAGAGTCGACCATAATGGTCCTGCCTGTTTGCGGGCTGTCGCCAAAGCGCAGATTGGGTACCTGCGTCCCCAGCATGTCGGTGACGCCATGAATATTGGGCGGACCTTCAACCGAGGCATATTGTTTCAGCAAAGCCATGCTGGAAAGCACATGTTCACTGACCAGTGTTCTGGCCGTGACTAACAGGTTGGCGAGTTTTTGTGTTTCTTCGTTGGCCTTGGCCTCAATATTATTCAGGTGATGGTTGAAAATAAAGGCAAATGAAATGAACCCGATCAGCAGGCCAAAGGCTGCCAAAGGTAATAGGATTTTCTTGAATAGCGTGTAATGCTTCATTGTTAATTTAATAATTATTATGTAAAAAAATACCCCACTCTTGAGAGTGGTTATACAGGGCTTTAACAGCCGCCGCAATCACAAATACACCTGTTAACGGCGAATGCCCGTCTTTTCGTGTTGGGCGTCTGATTCAGCACACAGTTTGTTTTGCGCGAGGTGTTTTCTCCGGACGAGACCTAATTCAGTCGTTCGCGTGATTGTGACGGCAAAAACACTTCATTTTTTTAAGAAAAATGATTTCAAATCAATCAATTAACGCGTAAAATGCGCAACTCTCAAGCATTGCTGGTCACCCGCGTGGAAATCTACACCTCCCTTATAGCCAAACCTGTTAACAGCTATCGTCCGTATTGGGCCAAACGCTTTGGCACGGCGCCTGTGCTGCCGATGAGCCGCGCCGAAATGGATGCACTGGGCTGGGATAGTTGCGACATTATTCTGGTGAGCGGGGATGCCTATATTGACCACCCCAGTTTTGGTGCAGCGTTGATTGGTCGTTTGCTCGAGGCGCAAGGCTTTCGCGTTGGCATTATTGCGCAGCCTGACTGGCAGTCAGCGGCGGCCTTTAAAGTGTTGGGTAAGCCCAATCTGTATTTTGGCGTGACGGCGGGCAATATGGATAGCATGGTCAACCGTTACACGGCAGACCGTAAAATCCGTTCTGATGATGCCTATACGCCGAATGCTGAAGCCAACAAACGCCCGGACCGCGCGGTGCTGGTGTATTCGCAGCGCTGTAAAGAGGCTTATGCAGATGTGCCGCTGGTGATTGGCAGTATCGAAGCCAGCCTGCGCCGCATTGCACATTACGATTACTGGTCGGACAAAGTACGTCGTTCTATCCTCATCGATTCTAAAGCCGATATTCTGCTGTATGGCAATGCTGAACGTGCCATTGTTGAGCTGTCGCATCGTATTGCGCGCGGTGAGCCGGTGCATGAAATTCAGGATATCCGTGGTACGGCGTTTATCCGCAAACAGGTGCCGGATGACTTTTTAGAGGTGCCTTCCACCCGTTTGGATAGACCAGGCGTGGTTGAGAAACACGAAGACCCTTATGCCATGAAAATGGGCAAGGGCGATGCCAGCTGCGCGACCGATGAAAAAGGCGCTGAAGCGAGTGCGGCGGCGCCAACCATCAGCCTGCCCTTACCGCTTAAAGCCAGCAAAGTGCCGCGTGACCGCCAGGTCATCCGCATGCCATCGTATGAAGAGGTGGTGAGTGACCCGGTGATGTATGCGCACGCTTCGCGCGTGCTGCATCTGGAAGCTAACCCAGGCAATGCGCGGGCGCTGGTGCAAAGACACGGCAACCGCGAAGTGTGGCTGAATGCGCCGCCGATTCCACTCACGACCAAAGAGATGGATTACGTTTACGACTTGCCTTATGCACGCAAACCACATCCAGCTTACAAGGATGCCAATATCCCGGCCTGGGAAATGATCCGTTTTTCGGTCAATATCATGCGCGGCTGTTTTGGTGGCTGTACTTTCTGCTCGATCACCGAGCATGAAGGCCGTATTATCCAGAGCCGGTCCGAAGACTCTGTTTTGCGCGAAATTGAAGAAATTCGAGACAAAGTGGATGGCTTTACCGGCGTGATTTCTGACCTCGGCGGGCCAACGGCCAATATGTACCGCTTGTCTTGCAAGTCTGAAGAGATCGAGAAAAACTGCCGCAAGTTGTCTTGCGTCTATCCTGGCGTGTGCGAAAACCTCAATACTGACCATTCGGCGCTGATCCAGCTTTACCGCAAGGCGCGTAACTTGCGTGGCGTGAAAAAAATCCTCATTGGTTCAGGCTTGCGTTATGACCTCGCCGTGAAATCGCCGGAATATGTCAAGGAGCTGGTGCAGCATCATGTGGGCGGCTATTTGAAAATTGCGCCTGAGCACTCAGAAGAAAACGTGCTGAGCAAAATGATGAAGCCGGGCATGGGCGCTTATGATGAGTTCAAGCGCATGTTTGAAAAATTCAGTGCCGAGGCAGGCAAGAAACAGTATTTGATTCCATACTTTATTGCTGCGCATCCTGGCACCACAGATGACGATATGATTAACCTGGCATTGTGGCTCAAGCGCAATGATTTCCGCCTTGACCAGGTGCAGACGTTTACGCCGACGCCGATGGCGATGGCTACCGCCATGTATCACAGTGGCAAAAACCCCTTACGCAAAGTCACCCCTGACTCTGAGAACGTGCCAGTCGCCAAAACTGGCACCATCCGCAAATTGCAAAAAGCGTTTATCCGCTACCATGACCC
>NZ_DKJH01000002.1:0-90305 GCF_002454655.1 Methylophilus sp. UBA6697 | reverse complement strand
AAAAGTCCGCTGCTCTACCAGCTGAGCTAACACCCCATCTGTTTCTTGTCTGCCGCTTTGTTTTGCGTCAAATTTGAAAGAACGCGATTATGGGGGATGAATTAAATTTGGTCAATGCTGTTTTCGCTTTTTTTGTATAAAAAGTTTATTTTTTCATTCATCCCGTTTTTTCGCTTTACATTCCGGGGAATTTACCGCCCATCATGCTGCCCATCCCGCGCATCATTTTTGCCATGCCGCCTTTGCTGAACATCTTCATCATCTTTTGAGTTTCTTCAAACTGGTTGAGCAGGCGGTTCACTTCTTGCACTTGCACGCCGCTACCAGCCGCGATGCGTTTCTTACGCGTGGCTTTGATCAACTCGGGTTTGCGGCGCTCTTCTGGCGTCATGCTATTAATAATGCCTTCGAGGCGGCGCAGTGATTTATCGACGTCGTCGGTATTGATCTTTTGCGCCATGCCGGAAATTTGCGAGGGCATTTTGTCCATCAGCGAAGCCATGCCGCCCATTTTTTGCATTTGCATCATTTGCGCTTTAAAGTCTTCGAGGTCGAACTTGGCGCCGGACTTAATCTTATCGGCGACTTTTTGCGCTTCGGCCATGTCGACCTTTTTATGCGCTTCTTCAATCAGGCTTAATACATCACCCATGCCGAGAATACGGCCAGCCATGCGGTCGGGGTGGAAAGGTTCTAGGCCATCAACTTTTTCGCTGACACCGATAAACTTGATTGGCTTGCCAGTGACGTGGCGCACAGAGAGCGCAGCACCGCCACGCGCATCACCGTCCAGCTTGGTGACAATCACACCGGTGAGTGGCAAGGTCTCGCCAAAGGCTTTGGCGGTGTTGACGGCATCCTGGCCTTGCATGGCGTCAACCACGAACAGCGTTTCAGTCGGCTTGAGGTAGGCATGCAGGTCTTTGATTTCGGCCATCATGGCTTCATCAATCGCCAAACGGCCCGCCGTATCAAAGATCACTACATCGTAGTAACTCTTTCTGGCTTGATCCATGACCTGCGCAGCAATATCGAGCGGCTTTTGCTGTGGGTTGCTGTCAAAGCAGTCAATCTCCAGCTGTTTAGCCAAGGCTTGCAACTGCGTGATCGCCGCTGGACGATAGACGTCGGCACTGGCCAGCAATACTTTTTTCTTTTGTTCTTTCAGCAGTTTGGCCAGTTTGCCGGAGGTGGTGGTTTTACCAGCCCCTTGCAAACCTGCCATTAAAATCACCACCGGTGGCACCGCTGCCAGATTGAGGCCTTCGTTGGCTTGTCCCATGAGCGCGGTCAGCTCCTGGTTGACCACCTCAATCACGGCCTGGCCCGGAGTCAGGCTTTGCAAGACATCGCGGCCATTGGCACGCTCTTTGACACGAGCAATAAAATCTTTCACTACCGGCAACGCCACATCGGCTTCGAGCAGAGCCATGCGTACTTCGCGCATGGCATCGGCAATATTTTCTTCAGTCAAACGTGCTTGGCCGCGCAAGTTTTTAATCACGCCCTGCAAGCGGCCGGTCAGGTTTTCCAGCATGGAATGCCTTTCTTTCACAACAAGTGAATATTCGATGAGCTGAATTTTACCTCATGCCAGCCCAACCCTAAAATAAACTAATGCTAAACATCGCGCGCACCGCTGTTACCGCGCTGGTCGAATGCAGCGAGTTTTGCCATAATGCCAGGCATGACTCAACACCTGCTTCCTTACCTGATTGTCGCGTTTGTCTATATGGCGGTGGCCCTGGATTACTGGCGTATTGCCACACAGGGCAAACCAGTCGATGAAAAAGCCTTTCCGTTTCAGCTACACAGCGCGATGGTGGCGCTGGGCCTGGCCATGCATGGCGGGCTGCTGTACCGCGACATTTTTGCCATTGGCTCGCTGAACCTTGGCGTTTACTACGCACTCTCTGCCATTCTATGGCTGACCGTGCTGATTTACTGGCTGGCAGATTTAAAGCACTCACTGCGTAGCCTGCAAGCCTTTGTATTACCCCCTGCCGCCCTGTTTGTGCTGATGCCCGGCTTTGCGGTGAAAGATTATTATGTAGATACGCATGGCTTCACCTTGTTTAACCTGCATATCCTCATCGCTATCGTGGCGTATAGCCTGTTTACCTTTGCGGCGTTGCATGCCTGCCTGATGCGCATGGCCGAGCGTGCCCTGCACCAGAAAAACAGCTGGCTGGCCTTACCTGACTTTCCGCCACTGATGGTGCTGGATGCCCTGCTATTTAAAGTATTGCATGTTGGCTTTGTGCTGCTAACCATCACCCTGATTAGCGGCATGCTGTTTAGCGAAGAGATTTTTGGCAAACCCTTGCAGTTTAACCACAAAACTATTTTCTCTATTGCCTCGTGGCTGATTTACGCCTGGCTATTGTTTGGCCGCTTTAAATACGGCTGGCGCGGCAAAGTCGCTACACGCTGGACGCTGCTGGGCTTTGCTTTATTACTGCTGGCTTATATTGGTAGCCGCTTTGTGCTGCACGTGGTGCTGGGCCGCTAAACGGCTGCACCACCAGAACTACCCTGCTTTCCCCTTGTTTTCCGGCACAATCACTGGCGGCATTTATCGTTATATTTATGGCGCGATGTTTATGTGATTGATAGGTGCAGCCCTTTATTCTGCTGGCACCTGTTGCTTGGATGCTCAGCATGAAACCCTCTTTATTATCGATTACGCCTTTATTCTGCCTGGCACTGACTGCTCAGGCAGACGACGTACAAACCCCTGCCAGCCATAGCCCGGTACAGCTAAGTGCTTACCTTGAAAGCTACCTGATCCACGACTTTAACGACCCGGCCAATAACAGGCGGCCGGGATTCGTCTACAGCCACAACGTCACCGACAGCCCCAGCATCAACCTGGCCATGCTGAAAGCTGCGCTGACGACTGAACGCGTACGCGGCAATCTGGCGCTGGGCAGCGGCACCTATATGCGCGCCAACTATGCCGCCGAGCCGCATGGCTTGCGCGATATTTATGAAGCGAACCTGGGCCTTAAACTTTCCAGCGAGCACGATCTGTGGCTGGATATAGGCGTGTTGCCATCCCATATTGGTTTTGAGAGTGCAGTGGGCATTGATAACTGGACGCTGACACGCAGCCTGATGGCAGACAACTCGCCCTATTTTGAAACAGGCGCTAAACTGAGCTACACCACCGAGGATGGCAAGTGGCTGGTCAGTGGCCTGTTGCTCACCGGTTGGCAGCGCATACACCGCCCTGATGGCAACACGACGCCAGCCATCGGCCACCAGCTCACCTATAAGCCCAGCGATAAACTCACAATTAACAGCAGCTCATTTATCGGCAACGACAAATCAGACGCACAACGCCAGATGCGCTATTTTCATAATTTTTATGTGCAGTGGCAGCTGAATGAGCAATGGGGATTGATCACAGCATTGGATATTGGCGCCGAACAGGCTGCGCCCGGCAGTGATCGTTACAACGTCTGGGTCAGCCCGAATATGGTGCTGCGCTACGCCTACTCAGACCGGCTGCAATTTGCGGCGCGGCTGGAGCACTACAGGGACAAACATGGCGTGATTATTAGCACAGGCACCAGCAACGGGTTTCAGACCACTGGCTATTCAGTCAATGTGGATTACCGACTTAATACACGCATGGTGTGGCGCAACGAACTACGCCAGTTGAATAGCCGCGACGCCATTTTCGATAAAAACGGCTCGCGGCTGGTGGATAATAACGTGATGGCAGTGACCGCATTAACCATCAGCTTTTAGAAATATTAACGCAAGCTAATTAATGGCCAGCCATGCTCGCTGGCATACGCAGTCAATGTCGGGTCTGCATCCACGGCGACGGGATTGGTCACCAGCTTCATCAATGGCAAATCGTTATGTGAGTCGCTATAAAAATAACTGGTTTCAAAATCTGCCAGGGTTTGGCCGCGCACCGCCAGCCAGTCATTAAGACGCGTTACCTTGCCTTGCTGGAAGCTGGGCGTGCCACTGACGCCACCAGTAAATTGGCCGTCAACCATTTCCGGGTCGGTGCCAATCAGGTTTTCAATGCCATAGGCAGTGGCAATCGGCTTGGTGACGAAGCTATTGGTGGCCGTAATCACCATGCACAAATCGCCATTGGCTTTATGCTGGTTGACCAGGTCTTGCGCTTTCTGCGTCATCATTGGGCGAATTACGGTGTCCATGTACTTTGTGTGCAATTCGTCCAGAAACGCCTTGGGATGTTGCGACAACGGTTGCAACTGGAACTTGAGGAAAGCATAAATATCCAGGTTACCGTTTTTATAGTCTTCATAAAACTGCTCGTTGCGCGCCTTGTGTTGCTCGGCATCCAGCAGGCCTTCGCTGATCAGGAATACGCTCCAGTTATAGTCACTATCCCCCGCCAGCAGGGTGTTGTCCAAATCAAATAACGCCAGGTTTTGCTTCATACAATCACNNCACTTAAATAATTAAACAATAGTGATTAAACGATTTGTTCGTCGGGCACCGCTTCTTTGGTCGCAGTTAACACCAGAAACACGCCGACCAGAATCACGGCCAGCGCAATATATTCCATCAGGTGAATCTGCTCATCGGCAAACCAGACGCCGACCACAAAGGCCACAATCGGATTAACAAAGGTATTACTGCTGGCAACCATGGGCCGCACGTGGTGTAGCAACCAGTGATAAGCAGAAAACGCCACCATGGAACCAAGCACGATCAGGAAAGCAATCGCTGCCCATGACCGCGGCGTGACTTGTGCTGGCCATTGCTCGCCAAATACCAGGCTAAATAGCAAGGCAATCAGGCCGCCGCACAGCATCTGGCTGGCCGCGCCCATCAGGCCTTGCGGCATTGCCATATGCTTGCTCCATACCGAGCCCAGCGACCACGAAGCGGCGGCAAACATCAGCAGGCCAGCACTGAGCCAATCCCCTTGCAGGCTACCACGCGTATTCAGCAATAAAATACCGCCCAGGCCAATGCCAATCCCCAACCACTCGCGGCGGCTGATTTTGTGCCCCCACGCGCTAGAGAAAATCGCCATCCAGATTGGTGCAGTGGCAATGGCCAAGGCGGCAACACTGGATGATACATGCAGTTGCACATGTGACACCGTACCATTACCCAGCACCGGTAATAGCAGCCCCACCCAGGCCGCGCCACGCCATTGTATGCGTGTGGGCGCCGCATGGCCAAAACCACGCAAGATGATATAAAGCAAAGACCCGGCAATCGTAAAGCGTATGCCCACCATCGCAAACGGTGGAAAGCTCTCAATCGCATACTTGATTGCGAGATAAGTAGAGCCCCAGATAAAGTAGGTACAGGTCAGCGCAATGATCACCAGCAACCAATGATTTCTCTGCGTCATTGCGACTTGCCCAACCTTTCATCCACGAATATTAAATACAAAAAGAAAACGCTTGCCACCCATCAGCAGCAAGCGTTAACTCAGAGCCTGCTTACACCTGCGGGTTCAATTTTTCTGCTTTGGCATACAGCTTGTTCAAGCCGTTCAAATAGGCTTTGGCTGAAGCGACCACAATATCGGTATCCGCGCCCTGGCCATTAACGATGCGGCCCCCTTTGGACAAGCGCACCGTCACCTCGCCCTGTGCATCCGTGCCGCTGGTGATGTTATTCACCGAATACAGCAACAGCTCAGAGTCACTTTGCGCCACATTTTCAATCGCTTTAAAGGTCGCATCTACCGGGCCACCGCCATCGGCTTCTGTGCGCTGCTCCACCCCATCGACACTCAACGTCAGGATCGCATGTGGAATCTCGCCAGTTTGCGACGCCACTTGCAGGTAAGACAATTTGAACATCTCGCGCGTATCTTGCACCACCTCGTCACTCACCAGCGCATGCAAGTCTTCATCGAAGATTTCAGACTTCTTATCGGCCAACTCTTTAAAACGCGCAAAAGCAGCGTTCAAGGCATCTTCACTTTCCAGTTCAATGCCCAGCTCTTTCAAACGGGTACGGAAAGCATTGCGGCCAGACAATTTGCCCAGCGTGAGTTTATTGGCGCCCCAACCCACGTCTTCGGCCCGCATGATTTCATACGTTTCACGGTGTTTGAGCACGCCATCCTGGTGAATGCCGGACTCATGCGCAAACGCATTGGCACCGACAATGGCCTTATTCGGCTGTACCGGGTAGCCAGTAATGGTAGACACCAGCTTGGAAGACGGCACGATTTGCGTGGTATCAATGCGCGTGCTCAGGTTGAAAATATCGCTGCGGGTTTTAATCGCCATGACAATTTCTTCCAGGCTGGCATTACCTGCGCGCTCACCCAGGCCATTGATGGTGCACTCGACCTGGCGTGCGCCATTCATTACCGCTGATAGCGAGTTGGCCACTGCCATGCCCAAGTCGTTATGGCAGTGCGTAGACCACACGACTTTGTCGGCACCCTTGACGCGCTTGAGCAAAATGGCAAAACGCTCGCCCCACACTTCTGGGATGCTGTAGCCCACGGTATCCGGCACATTGATGGTTTTGGCACCGGCCTCAATCACGGCTTCAAACACACGCACCAGAAAATCAATCTCGGAACGCACGGCATCTTCGGCAGAAAACTCTACGTCTTCAGTATATTCGCGCGCCCATTTCACCGCTTGCACCGCGCGCTCGACCACCTGGTCTTCGCTCATGCGCAACTTGTTTTCCATATGAATTTTGCTGGTGGCAATAAAGGTATGGATACGGCCCTTAGCCGCATGCTTGATGGCCTCACCAGCACGGCGCACGTCATTTTCACTGGCACGCGCCAATGAACACACCGTAGAGTTTTTGATGACTTTGGCGATTTCTGAAATCGCATCAAAATCGCCTGGGCTGGCTGCCGCAAAACCGGCTTCGATCACATCTACGCCCAGCTTTTCCAACTGGCGCGCAATGCGGATTTTTTCTTCTTTGGTCATCGCCGCGCCCGGGCTTTGCTCGCCATCACGCAACGTGGTATCAAAAATAATAATGTGTTCCATGAGTTTTCCTAAACCTAACAAGCGAATTTTACTCGCTTGTCCTACAAATGACCATCATACTGCGAGGCACAACCGCCTGGCGACTCGTCCATAAAAAAACGCGCCAGAAACAGCGCGTTTTTATCAACCTAACAATCACTTAAGCAGCGTTCTTTGCTTCCAACCGTTCACGCGCCCACATGTAATATCCAGACAAAGCGTACACAAACACCACGCTGAATAACACTTCTGGCGGACTGTATGAAATCAGCACAAAGGCCAGCACCACCGCCAAAATAGCGACAAACGGTACGGAGTGTCTGAGGTTGATATCTTTACCGCTATAAAACTTGAGGTCAGACACCATGGAACCAGCAGCAAATACGGTCAGGAACCAGGCGATCCACTTCACTTGCAAGGCGCCAAAGAAAATTTCACGGCCATCGATATTGTATTCATAAGACACCCAGACAAATCCGGCAATGAGCGCTGCCGCAGCTGGACTAGGCAAACCCTGAAAGTAGCGTTTGTCCTGAAACGGGTCGTCCAGCTTGGTATTGAAACGCGCCAGACGCAAGGCCGCACAGGCGCAGTAGATAAAGGCGGCAATCCAGCCCAGCTTGTTCATGGGCTGCAAGGCCCACACATACATAATCAGCGCAGGTGCCACGCCAAACGACACCATATCGGCCAGGCTGTCATACTCAGCCCCAAACGCACTCTGCGTGTTCGTCATGCGCGCAACACGACCATCCAGGCCATCCATCACCATGGCAATAAAAATCGCAATCGCTGACTGCTCAAAATGCAGGTTCATCGCCTGCACAATGGCGTAAAAACCACCAAACAATGAGGCAGACGTAAACAAGTTAGGCAGCAGGTAAATGCCACGCTGGCGCAGACTGGTGTGCTGCTCGCGACGTGACAGGCGGTTTTGTGGGTCAACCATAAAGGACTTTTTCAGAATTGCGGAATAGCAGCATTGTTGCGGGCAATCACAAAAAATGCAAGCGCATCTGGCGATTGCAGGCGCCCGCGCGGCGTCAGAAGCTGGTCACGCAGCTGTGGTAAAATAGGCGTTTATTTCAGCCAGTTATCGCCCTTTCATGCAGTTTTCCTTACACAATACCGATGGTCTTGCCAGACGCGGCACCGTTAGCCTGCCACATGGCGAGGTACAAACCCCGGCGTTTATGCCAGTCGGCACATACGGCACGGTTAAAGCCATGTCGCCGCAAGAGCTCAACGAGATTCAGGCACACATTGTGCTCGGTAACACTTTTCACCTATGGCTACGTCCGGGCCTGGAAGTCATTGCCGCGCATGAAGGACTTCACAAGTTCATGGGCTGGGATAAGCCACTCCTGACCGACTCTGGTGGTTTTCAGGTGTGGAGCCTGGGTGACTTGCGTAAAATCAGCGAAGCAGGCGTTAAATTCAAATCCCCTATTAATGGTGATAGCTGTTTTCTCACCCCTGAAGAATCCATGCGCATCCAGCGCGTGCTCAACAGTGACATCGTCATGATTTTTGACGAATGTACTCCTTACCCGGCCAGCCATGACCAGGCACGCAAATCGATGGAACTCAGCCAGCGCTGGGCGCAACGCAGCCGCGATGCGTTTAATGTCTACCAAAGTCACTCAATCCCACAAGCGATGGCCCTGGAAGGCGGCGAGGATGAGGTGAGGAAGCTAGTACAAAAAGTACAGCAACGAACCGAAGACGATGCCAACGCCGCAGGGGCGAGCATTGGCCAGAACGCATTGTTTGGCATCATCCAGGGCGGCATGTATGAAGACCTGCGCGATATTTCGCGGCAAGGCCTGGAAGCCATCGGTTTTGACGGCTATGCCATCGGCGGCCTGTCGGTTGGTGAACCTAAAGAAGATATGCTGCGTATCCTGGCGCACACCGCGCCGCAAATGCCCAAAGACAAACCACGCTATTTAATGGGCGTTGGTACACCGGAAGATCTGGTTGATGCTGTCAGTTACGGGATTGATATGTTTGACTGCGTGATGCCTACGCGCAACGCGCGCAATGGCTGGTTGTTCACACAATACGGCGATGTCAAAATCAAGAATGCCAGTTATAAAACCGACACACGTCCGCTGGATGCCGACTGTGAATGCTATACCTGCCAGAACTTCAGCCGTGCTTACCTGCACCATTTATACCGCATAGGTGAGATTCTGGGCGCGCGATTAAATACCATTCATAATTTGCATTATTACCAGGTGTTAATGCAAGGCATGCGGGCAGCAATTGAAGAGAATCGTTTTGAGGCTTTCAAGGCTGAGTTTGCTCGGAAGCGAGCGGAAAAGCGTTAAGCCTCCTCATTTAGCATTAATGTAAAAGATCGCTCTTCTCGCCGTGCTGGTGGATTGACTTAAAATTCTTTTTCGCCTTGTTGGCGAGTTACTTTTTTTGCNNCGAAAAGGCGAAAAGCAACCGTCAAACCAAAGAACAACCTTTTATTGCAATCACTCCACCTCAGCATCAACACACGATAAAAAAGCCAGCACGCAAACAGGTGCTGGCTTTTAAACGTTGACTGACATCACTAACCAAATTGCAAATCAGGCTTTTTTGCGCAGACGCAACCAAAGCGGCACCAGACCAACCGCAAACAAGGCCATTGGTTCAGGTTCAGGCACCATGGTCGCCGTACGGAAAATCACTTCACCTAAACCAGGCTGTGGACCACCATCAGTGGTCAGGATTTCCATGTGTACGTAACGGGTAGAAACGTCACCGAAAGTAAATGCCTGACCAGGATCTGCCGCAGTGTAATTCGAACCTACCGCAGTAAAGCCACCCAGCAAACCGCTGTTGCCATTGCTAAAATCATTGTCATTATCGGCATATAAATTAAATTGCAATACCGAGCCAGTATTGGCGGTCGCCCATAAGCCGATGGCATCGATATTGTACACAGCCCCCAGGTCATAACTAAAACTGCCAAAAGGGCCTACACTGAAACCTGAATTCAACGCGGACAGGCCATCGTGCGTCGTACCGGCGACAAAGCTGTCAAAGTCTGTCACACCTGCAATATAGCCTGCAGATAAGCCCGACTGGTTGATCTGATTCACCAGTGCATACGAGCCACCAAAATCAGATGTTGACGCGCCCACTGTCGCTGGCTGCACAATCACCCCTGCTTGCGCCAACTGGCAAGACATCGCCAAAGAAACTGCTGCCAAACACTTTATATAATGTTGCATACGCTCCTCCAATTTTAAAAAAATAGTCGTGAACTGCTTTTATCGCCAATGACAATGGCGACCAATCATTAAAATACTTTTACAATTCACAGTCAAGCGTTATTGCGCAGTCATACAGATCGCTGATGACAGATTAACAAGGCTCTATGATAGAATCATGCGTTATTTTCAGTATGACTTAGGAATAGATATGTTTATCAGCAACGCCTACGCAGCTGGCGCCCCAGCCACCGACATCATGAGCTTTCTGCCTATGGTGGTGATTTTTGTCTTGTTTTACTTTATGTTGATCCGTCCGCAGATCAAACAGGCAAAACAGCATAAATCCATGCTGGAAACCCTGAAGGCTGGTGATGAAGTGGCAACCACCGGTGGTATCGTTGGCAAAGTGACTAAAGTGAGCGAAAACTTTGTCAGCATTGAAATCGCTGCCAATACAGTGGTCAATGTGCAAAAACATACGGTGCAGACCCTGTTGCCAGCGGGCACATTGAAGTCCATTTAACCCACACAAGACACGCCTGTCTTTCATTCTGAACTAGAGTTTGTTATGAACCGTTATCCGATATGGAAATTCGTGCTGATCGGCACAGTGTTTATCATTGGCCTGCTGTACACGATCCCCAACTTTTTTGGTGAATCGCCAGCGGTGCAAATCAGCCCGGCCAAAACCTCACTCAAAGTAGATGAGAGCCTGCTACAGAGAGTGGAAGACACGCTGAAACTGGCCAACATCCCGTTTGACGGTTTGTTTATGGATGCCAGCGGCGTGAAAGTGCGTTTTGCCAATACGGATACGCAATTGCTGGCTAAAGACAAACTGGTTGGCAACCTGGGTAAAGACTACACCGTGGCGCTCAACCTGGTACCACAAACACCAAACTGGCTGCAAAGCATAGGCGCCAAGCCGATGTATTTGGGCCTGGATTTGCGTGGTGGCGTGCACTTTCTGCTGCAAGTGGACATGAAAGCGGCGCTGGATAAAGCTGCAGAAAGTACGGTTGGCGACTTCCGCATGTCTTTGCGCAAGGAAAAAATTAATTACTACGGCATTGAGCGTCAAGGCCAGGTGGTGGTGATTAAATTTGAATCAGAAGCGGAAGCAACCAAAGCACGTAATCTGTTAGCCAAAGATTTTTCTGACCTGACCTACAAAATTGCAGGCAGCGATAAAGACTTTAGCGTCACGGCCAGCATGAGCGCGGTAGCACAAAAACGCATCCAGGAATTTGCGCTCAAGCAAAACTTGCAAACCCTGCATAACCGGATTAACGAATTGGGCGTGGCTGAGCCTATCGTGCAACAACAAGGCGTGGACCGCATTGTGGTGCAATTGCCAGGTGTTCAGGACACGGCCAAAGCCAAAGAGATTCTGGGCCGTACGGCAACGCTGGAAATCCGCATGGTGGATGAAGAAAAATCCGACATGGCAACGCTACAAAAGGCGCAAGCTGGCCAGGTGCCTTTTGGTGACGAATTGTTTTCTGACCGTGAAGGCCGCCCGGTACTGGTGAAAAAGAGCGTGGTGCTGACTGGTGACCGCATCACCGATGCAGGCCCTGGCGTAAATGGCCAGAATGGTTCTTCCGTGGTCAACGTGACCCTGGATGGCCGTGGTGCAGGCATCTTTAAAAACGTGACCCGTGAAAACGTTGGTAAACGCATGGCGATTCTGCTGATTGAAAAAGGCAGTACAGAAGTAGTCACGGCGCCGGTGATTAACGAAGAAATTGGCGGCGGTCGCGTACAGATTTCCGGCATGGCGAATGCCCAGGAAGCCACAGACATTTCACTGCTGCTGCGTGCGGGTGCACTGGCGGCACCGATGGAAATCATCGAAGAACGTACCGTTGGCCCAAGCATGGGTGAAGAAAACATCAAACGCGGCGTGCATTCTACGTTGTGGGGCTTTGCTGCGATTGCGGTGATGATGATTGTTTACTACATGGTCTTTGGTGGTGTTTCTGTCATGGCACTGGGCGTCAACCTGTTGTTGCTGGTGGCAATTCTCTCCATGTTGCAAGCGACACTGACCTTGCCAGGCCTGGCAGCGATTGCGCTGGCACTGGGCATGGCCATTGATGCCAACGTGCTGATTAACGAGCGTATCCGTGAAGAACTGCGCAATGGCAACACGCCACAAGCCAGTATCCACGCTGGTTACGACCGCGCATTCGATACCATTCTGGACTCCAACGTCACCACACTGATTGCGGGTTTGGCCTTATTTATGTTTGGTACCGGCCCAATCAAGGGCTTTGCCGTGGTACACGTGCTGGGCATTATGACCTCCATGTTTAGTGCCGTGCTGGTCTCCCGTGCACTGGTCAATTTGTTGTACGGCTACCGCCGCAAGATCGAGCATCTGCCGATTGGTTAATCGCCATCGCATCGCCGCTGACAACGCATAAAAGAGAATAGATTATGGAATTATTCAGAATTAAAAAAGATATCCCGTTCATGAGTTACGGGCGTCTGACCACCTCGATTTCGCTGATTACCTTTATATTGGCGATCTTTTTCCTGCTGCATCGCGGCCTGAATTACGGCGTCGACTTTACTGGCGGCACCGTGATGGAAGTGCACTACCCGGCTGCGGCCAATATTGAGCAGATCCGCCAGGTGATGGATGGTGTTGGCTTGAAAGATGTCACCGTACAAAACTTTGGCTCTAGCCAGGATGTACTGATCCGCCTACCGGTGAAAAAAGAGCTGTCAATCGCGCAATTATCCGAAAAAATCTCCAGCGCATTAAAGGCGGCAGATGCAGGGGCAGAAATTCGTCGCGTTGAATCAGTAGGCTCACAAGTTGGTGAAGAGCTATATGAAAACGGCGCACTGGCCTTGCTGCTGGTGTGTGCGGGCATCATGGGCTATCTGGCACTACGCTTTGAATGGCGCTTTGCGGTGGCCGCGATTATCGCCAATATGCACGACGTCATTATTATCCTCGGTTTCTTTGCCTTCTTTCAGTGGGAGTTCAACCTCACGGTACTGGCGGCGATTCTTGCGGTATTAGGTTACTCCGTGAACGAATCCGTGGTGGTGTTTGACCGCGTGCGTGAAAACTTCAAAAAGATGCGTAAAGCAAGTGCTGTGCAGGTGATCGACAATGCGATTACGCGCACCATGTCGCGCACCATTATCACCCATATGATGACGCAGACCATGGTCTGTTCCATGTTGTTCTTCGGTGGCGAAACCTTGCATAACTTCTCACTGGCACTGACCATCGGCATTTTGTTTGGTATTTACTCGTCAGTACTGGTCGCCTGCCCGATTGCCATGTGGCTGGGCGTGAGCCGCGCCAACCTGATAGGCGACACTGAGAAAAAACCGAAAGAAGATGAGGCAGCCGTTGCGCCTTAAGTGATTGCCTTTTAAGCGGCATCGATAAACTGTCACGATGCTTGATTTTTAGCCACTGGTGGGTACACTAGTGGCTTCTTGTTTTTAACTCCACTCTTTTGGACAACATCCCATTAAGCTGGCAGATTGGTCTGCTATTGCTACTGCTGTCACTGACAGCCTTTTTCTCCATCGCCGAAACCAGCCTGATGTCGCTCAACCGTTACCGGATGCGGCACCTCGCCAAAGAAGGTCATCGCGGTGCCAAACTGGCCAGCCGCCTCATTGCACAAACCGATAAAACACTGGGCGCCATTCTATTAGGCAATACCTTTTGTATCGTTGGCTCCTCTACTTTAGAAGTCGTGATTTCAGAACGCCTGTTTGGCGAAGGCGATTACGTCCTGATGTTTGGCTCGTTGGCCATCACCTTTGCCATCCTCGTCTTCAGTGAGATATCGCCTAAAGTCATCGCTGCCGCACATGCCGAAAAACTTGGTTTTGCCAGCAGCTATTTACTGTATCCCATTCTCTGGCTGTTCACGCCGGTGGTCTGGTTTGTCAACTTATTCGTCAAAGCCTTCCTCAAATTGCTGGGTGTACGCGTCAATTTTGACGAGCAGGCGCAATCAGTCACCACCGAGGAATTACGCAGCATTGTCAGCGATGCCGGGCAATATATTCCTTCGCAAAGCCGCACCATTCTGCTGAACCTGCTAGACCTCGAAGACATTATTGTTGACGACGCGATGACCGCGCATACCATGGTTGAATTTATTGACCTCGACCATACGATAGACCAGATCATGGAACAACTGGCGCGCAGCCATCACTCGCGCCTGCCGGTGAGGCAAGGTGACCACGAAGATATCGTCGGTATTTTGCATGTGCGCAAGGTGCTGCCTCTGCTGCGTGATTTTCACATCGGCAAAGCACCAACCAAAGCACTGCTACAGGCGGCCATGAGCCTGCCTTACTATATTCCGTCCGGCACTCCGCTTTACACGCAATTGCAACAGTTTCAGAAACGACATGAACGCATTGCGCTGGTCGTCGATGAATATGGTGAGTTCAAGGGCTTGCTGACACTGGAAGATATTCTGGAAGAGGTGGTGGGGGAATTCACCACCCAGTCACCCGAGCATGCCAGCCATTTCCATCAACATGAAGACGGCAGCTGGCTGGTCGATGGCGGCAGCCTGCTGCGAGATCTCAACCGCAAATTGAAACTCTCCCTGCCTACCGACGGTCCACGCACATTGAATGGTTTAATTCTTGAGCACTTTGAAGGCATTCCAGAACCCGACACCAGCTTTAAAATCGGTGAACATAAGCTGGAAATCCTCGACGTACAGGACCGTATCGTCAAGCGCGTCAAAATTTATCTTTAAAAAGCCGGACTTCTCCTGCATCAGGCCCTTGAATTTTTCAATACAAGGCGCAAAATAGGTTCTAAGACAGGTATACAAAACTATGGTACGACCCAAGCGTGAAGGTGATCTGGCTCTTGAATCCCAGGTTGCCAAACCCAAGCCTCCAGAGTTATATAAGGTGTTGTTGCTCAACGACGACTACACCCCCATGGAGTTTGTCGTCGCCGTCATTGAACGTTTTTTTAACAAGTCTCGTGAACAAGCGACACAAATCATGCTCCAAGTACATACAGAGGGCATGGGCGTATGTGGCGTTTACCCACAGGATATTGCAGAAACCAAAATGCATCAGGTCTTGGAATCTGCCCGCGAAGCACAACACCCTTTGCAATGTGTGATTGAAGCCGCTTGAAACGCGACCGCCAGATGCCAAAGATGCGAGATTGAAACGGTTCCAATCGGATGGCTCACGCTGATGTCCAGTCGTAGCATCCTGAGAATATCGGGCAAATACACTGACATACTTGCGGTTCAAGTCAGATTGCACAGTGGTAGCATGGTAATGAGGTGATTCTGGCGAGCTTGACTCATATAAAAGTGAGCAAAAAGCAGCGACGACACATTGAATTTTTTGGAAAAAAGCACGATAACAATAAACAGACAGGTTTTACCGGTATTGCATGAAGTTACGTCTGTGAATGAGGCGTTTTTTGTAGTGTAGTGTATTAAGGAAAGTCATCATGATTGCTCAAGAACTTGAAGTTAGCCTGCACATGGCGTTTATGGACGCGCGACAAAAGCGTCACGAATTAATTACGGTTGAGCATCTGTTACTGGCTATGTTGGACAACCCAACCGCCGCAGAAGTCCTGCGCGCTTGCGGTGCCAAATTTGACACACTGCGCAGTGAACTGAGTCAATATATCGAAGAACACACCCCGACAGTGGCCGGGACTGAAGAGGTTGACACGCAACCGACCCTGGGCTTTCAACGGGTGATTCAGCGTGCCATGCTGCACGTACAATCCTCAGGCAAAAAAGAAGTCACCGGCGCCAATGTGCTGGTTGCGATCTATGGTGAAAAAGATTCCCATGCCGTATTTTTCCTGCATCAGCAAGGCGTCACTCGCCTGGATGTGGTTAACTTCATTTCTCATGGTGTAGCTAAAATCCAGGAAAATGAACCCAAGGCATCCAGCACTGAGCAGGAAACTGAAGGCGAAAGCGTCAGCACCGGCGCACTGGAAAGCTTTACCCTCAACCTGAACGCACAAGTGATTGCTGGCAAAATCGACCCACTGATCGGTCGCAGTCAGGAACTGGAACGTGTGATCCAGACCTTATGCCGTCGTCGCAAGAACAATCCTTTACTGGTAGGCGAAGCTGGTGTGGGTAAAACCGCCATTGCGGAAGGCCTGGCTTCACGCATTGTCAGCAATGACATTCCGGAAGTGCTGGAAAACGCCACGGTCTATTCACTGGATATGGGCGCCCTGCTGGCTGGCACCAAATACCGTGGTGACTTTGAGCAACGCCTGAAAGCCGTCATGAAACAGCTGGCCGAGAAGCCTGATGCAATTCTGTTTATTGACGAAATCCATACCCTGATCGGTGCGGGTTCTGCCAGTGGCGGTACGCTGGATGCCAGCAACCTGTTGAAACCAGCCTTGTCCAATGGCTCACTCAAATGCATAGGCGCCACCACTTACCAGGAATATCGCGGCATCTTTGAAAAAGACCATGCCTTGTCACGTCGTTTCCAGAAGATCGACGTGCAAGAACCTAGCGTGGCCGAAACCATTGAGATTCTCAAAGGCCTGAAAACCAAATTTGAAGAGCACCATAGCGTGAAATACAGCGCCAGTGCTTTAACAGTGGCAGCTGAGTTGTCAGCCAAGTACATTAACGACCGCCATCTGCCAGATAAGGCGATTGACGTGATTGATGAAGCCGGTGCTGCGCAGCGTATTCTGCCAAAGAGCAAACAGAAGAAAATTATTGGTAATAAAGAGATTGAAGAAATCATTGCCAAAATTGCGCGTATTCCGCCCAAAAACATTTCCAGTGATGACCGCAACGCACTGAAAACACTGGAGCGCGACCTGAAAGCCGTGGTATTTGGCCAGGACAAAGCAATTGAAGTGCTATCTTCCGCCGTCAAAATGGCGCGTAGTGGCCTGGGCAATAGCAGCAAACCGATTGGTAGCTTCCTGTTTGCAGGCCCGACTGGTGTTGGTAAAACCGAAGTCGCCAAGCAATTGGCTTATGTGCTCGGCATTGAGCTGCTGCGTTTTGACATGTCCGAATATATGGAGCGTCATGCGGTTTCACGCCTGATTGGCGCGCCTCCGGGCTATGTTGGTTTTGACCAGGGCGGCCTGCTGACCGAAGCCGTGACCAAGCAACCTTATTGCGTACTGTTACTGGACGAAATTGAGAAAGCACACCCAGACATTTTCAACATCTTGTTGCAAGTGATGGATCATGGCACCTTGACTGATAATAATGGCCGCAAAGCGGACTTCCGCAATGTGACGATTATCATGACTACCAATGCGGGTGCGGAAAACCTGTCTAAATCGAGCATAGGCTTTACCAACAGCAAAGACAGTACCGATGAAGCGGCTGACCTCAAGCGTTTCTTCAGCCCTGAATTCCGTAACCGTCTGGATGCGACGGTATCATTCAGCGCACTGAATCAGGATGTCATTCTGCGTGTGGTCGACAAATTCCTCATGCAGCTGGAAGATCAATTGCATGAGAAGAAAGTGGATGTCACCTTTAGTGATGAGCTCAAGGCCTACCTGGGTAAAAAAGGCTTCGACCCGTTGATGGGTGCACGCCCAATGGCCAGACTGATCCAGGATACGATACGCAAGGCACTGGCGGATGAGCTGCTGTTCGGTCGCCTGAACGACGGTGGTCTTGTCCATATCGACATTGATGACAACGATCAGATTAAACTGATTTTTAAAGAAGAAACCATTTCGGCCTAATCTGGCTGGAACTTTGACACCACGGTGACATCTACTACAATGTCGCCGTGGCTTTGCCGCACCAGTTTGGTGCAAAAAATCCCCAACGCACTACCATATCTGCCTATTTAGGTCACGGATGACATAAAATCAATACGTTAGGTGTTCCCATATTGATGGTATAGTTATTGCTGTAAATGTATTGCCTGACAGATATGATGTTGTAATGCAAAAGATATTTTATTTTCTACATGTGTTGTGTTTGCTGTTTGCTTTGCAGACAACGGCTGCCGAACCGGCGGTCACGACTTCGCTATTAGAAACCGGCATCTCGGCGGCAAGCCTCTCCAATGCCATTGATGACAGTTTATCCGCCGACTTTGGCCAAGGCAGTTGTTGCGTCGACATGCTGGAAATCGCCGAAGTAGATGTCGACAAAATCCTGCTACCTGGGTTTAGCTACCCGCTGCATAAAACCACTTACCTCGCCCCTGAGCATCATCTATCCTCCTATCACCTGCAACTCGGCTTCTGGCTTGACCGGCCGCCTCAACTCGCCTAACAACTTTCCCAACCTTTTAGCTTTATTGGCTGAAAGCGTCATTTTAATTATTAGTTAAGGTGGCTGTGACATTATGATATGAACAGTCACCTGAAAAAGGATCGTTATGTTAAGTTCGACCCGCTGGCGGAAAGCATGCAGGCTATTGTGGCTATATTGCTGCATTACCCCAGTTGCATTTGCAGAAACCACTTTTGACCTGAAAACCCTGCTGGATAAAGCCGTGGCCGAAAACCCGATGATGGCTGTCAGCAAAGCACAAATTGAAGCCGCTGCGGCAGGCATCACCGTTGCAAGATCTTTCTATAACCCGGACCTGGAAGTGATGGCAGGACCAGCCAGATACCGTGGTGTGCCAACGCCAGGTGCCAGCGAAAGAAACTATGGCGTCACCATTTCGCAACCGCTGGACTTTCCCGGTACACGTAGCTCACGCCGTGAACTGGCTGAACAGCAACTGACTTACGCTGAAAAAGGCATCCAGACCACGAGCTTTGATCTGCGCAATCTGATCAAACAGGCCTATCTGACCGTGCTCCTGCGCCAGCAGATTCTGCATATGCTGGGTGCGAACCTCAGCATCTTGCAGGAAATCCAGACCAAGATCAAACGCAAGGTAGATGTAGGTGAGGCAGCAAGATATGAACTGATCAAGGCGGATACTGAGGTGCTGGCAGCAGAACGTGATTATGCCAGTGCACAAACCCGTATTGATGAAGCCAAAGCGATTTTGCGCGGCATGATAGGCAATATGCCAGACACGTTCGAAGTCAAATCTGAACTACCCACGATTTCAACCCTGCCCAGCATCATCGACTTACGCAAGTCTGCCGAAAACAACCCCTACCTGCAACAGCTGATCACGGCAAAAGACAGTGCGGAAGCCAAACTCAAACTGGAGCAATCCTTACGCTTTCCTGGCCTCACCTTGAAATCCGACTTTACCCAAGATCCTGACCTCAACACATTCAGAGTCGGTGTCGTGGTGCCATTACCCGTCTGGAACCGCCGTGACGGCCAGATTGCACAAGCCGCCGCCGGCATTGAGGAGGCAGATGCCAATATCAAGTTGCAACACCAGTTGCTGCGTAAAGAGATTGATAGTGCCTACCAACGTACCGTGATCGCCAGCAACCAGCTCAAAGTATTTGAAAATGGCTTGCTGCAACAATCAGAAGCGACCCTCAGTCGCGCAGAAGCCGCTTATAAATTCGGAGAACGCGGCATCCTGGAATACCTGGATGCGCAACGCGTCAATCGTGATGTCAAACGTGACTATCTGATTGCCAAATTCGATTATTTTTTCAGTGTATTGCAAATCGAACGCTTCATCGGTTCGGATTTGGTTCAACCTTAAGGGGATGGTCATGTCTCGTGTTTTATTTTCAACTTTGCTAGCTGCCGCGCTGGCTGTCATGTCTACCGCGTGCACAGAAAAAGCTGCCCCGGCCCCAGAAACCAAAGAGGTCGTGGACCCAAGCCTGATCATGCTGACCAAAGAGCTGGCTGCTAACGTCAGCATCGGCCCGGTCGCCGAACTCGATTTTGTCGATACCTTGCGCATTCCTGGTCGCATCCAGGTCGATGAACAATATGAATCCAGAGCTGGCGCATCTATCACCGGCCGTATCAGCACGCTAGATGTCAATCTGGGCGATGAAGTGAAAGCGGGCCAGCGACTGGCTGTGATTAAGAGTACAGAGCTGGCGCAATATCAATTAAGCTACATCAAAGCCAGCCAGCAGATGCAATTGCAAACCAAAGCGGTCGACCGCGCCAAACAATTGCTGGAAGCGGATGTGATCAGCCTGGCGGAATTGCAGCGCCGTGAAGGTGAACTCAATGCCGCCAATGCCGAATTGAATGCTGCCCGTGACCAGTTACTGGTACTCGGCATGCCGCCTGCCAGCATTTCCCAGTTGGGTTTGCATAACAGTGGCATGTCAACCAGCCAGGTGAACTCTAAAATCACCGGCACGGTGATTGCACGTAAAGCCAGGCTGGGCCAGGTGGTAGCACCGGCAGAAGAACTGTTTGTGATTGCTGACTTGTCGCATGTATGGGCAGTGGCAGAAATCCCGGAGCAGCAAATTGCACACATTAGAGAAGGCCAGTCGCTGGATATTGAAGTACCGGCACTGGATGATGCTGAACTGACGGGTACGCTGGCATTTGTAGGTGATATCGTAAATCCGGCCACGCGTACCGTGATGGCGCGCGCCAATATCAGCAACGAAAAAATGCTGTTAAAGCCGGATATGCTGATTACCATTTTGCTGGAAGCCAAACCGGAGAAAGTCATTGCGATTCCGTCCACCGCTGTGGTGCGTGAAAACAATGCCGACCATGTGTTTGTGCAAACCCTAAAATCCACCCAGTATAAATTGCTGCCAGTCACCCTGGGCCGGACTTATCAAGGCAACAGAGAAGTACTGCAAGGCTTGCAACCAGGCGATCAAATCGTGCTCGATGGCGCGTTTCATGTCAACAATGAACGCAAGCGCAAAGAAATGGAGTAAGGCATGATTGAATCCCTAATTCGAGGCGCGCTTAAGCAGCGCCTGATTGTGCTGGTCCTGGCTGTCGGATTTATCCTTGCTGGCCTGTTTGCAGTGAAAAAACTGTCTGTCGATGCTTTCCCGGATGTGACTAACGTCCAGGTCATGATTGCCACACAGGCCACCGGCAAGTCGCCGGAAGAAGTCGAACGCTTCATCACCGTACCGCTGGAAATCGCCATGACGGGCTTGCCCGGCCTGACCGAAATGCGCTCGGTGAATAAAAATGCCTTATCCCTGATCACGCTGGTATTTACCGACAGCACCGACGTCTACTTTGCCCGGCAACTGGTGATGGAACGGCTGATGGAAGTGATGGAGCGCATGCCACAAGGCGTAACACCTATCCTCGGACCTGTGTCTACTGGCCTGGGCGAGGTCTATCAATTCACGCTGGATAAACCGGATGACGGTAAAAAGGCATTGACGCAAGCTGACCTGACAGAGCGTAGAGCGATTCAGGACTGGGTGGTACGCCCATTGCTGCGCGGCATCCCAGGCGTGGCTGAAATCAACTCGCAAGGCGGCTACGTCAAGCAGTACCAGGTGCTGGTCAACCCAGACCGCATGACGCATTTTTCGATCAAACTCAAAGATGTGTATGAAGCACTGGCGCGTAATAACGCCAACAGCGGCGGCGGCATTTTGCCGCATTATGCCGAACAGTACCTGATTCGTGGTGTCGGCCTGGTGCAAAACCTGGACGATATCCGTAACATGGTGCTAAAAGAAGAAAATGGCACGCCGGTCTATATCCGCGACGTCGCAGAAGTCACTATCGGCCATGAAGTACGTGTGGGTGTGGTGCTCAAAAACGGCGATACGGAATCTGTCGGTGGCATTGTCATTATGATGCGTGGCGGCAACGCCAAAGAAGTAGTGAGCCGTATCAAAGCCCGTGTGGAAGAAATCAACAGCAAAGGCATGTTGCCACATGGCCTGCAGATTGTGCCCTACTATGATCGCAGCGAGTTGGTTGATGCGGCCTTGCACACCGTCACCAAAGTGCTGATTGAAGGCATTATCCTGGTGATTGTGATTCTGTTCCTGTTTCTGGGCGATGTGCGTTCCAGCCTGATTGTGGTCGGTACTTTGATCCTGACGCCTTTGATCACCTTTATGGTCATGAATCATTACGGTATTTCTGCCAACCTCATGTCATTGGGTGGCCTGGCCATCGCCATTGGCCTGATGGTCGATGGCTCTGTCGTGGTGGTGGAGAATACCTTTCACCATTTGGGACATCGCAAAGATGAAAGCCGCATCCGCGTCGCCCTGGAGGCGGCGACGGAGGTAGCCACACCAGTATTGTTTGGCGTTGGCATCATTATCCTGGTGTTCTTGCCCCTGATGACACTGGAAGGCATGGAAGGCAAAATGTTTGCGCCTTTGGCCTACACCATTGCCATTGCGCTGTTTGTGTCACTGGTATTGTCCCTGACCCTGACACCAGCCCTGTGCTCCTATATGCTCAAAGGCGGCAGTGGCGACGATACCAAGCTGATACAAGCCATTAAACGACCATATTTATCAGCACTGAACTGGGTGCTCGATAATGAGAAGAAAACCATCCTGGCCTCGGCCCTGGTCTTTATTGGCACGATTGCGCTGTTTCCATTTTTGGGTACCTCATTTATCCCGGAAATGAAAGAAGGCTCTATCGTCCCCGGCATTAACCGCGTGCCTAATATCTCTCTGGAAGAATCCATGAAAATGGAGAGCAAGGCGATGAAGCTGATCATGGAGCAAGTGCCTGGTATCAAGTCGGCCATCTCCGGACTGGGTCGCGGTGAAAGCCCGGCCGATGCGCAGGCACAAAACGAATCGACACCGATTATTAGCCTCAAGCCGCGTGACCAGTGGCCCGAGGGATGGACCCAGGATGATATCGCTGAAAAAATGCGTCAAGTACTGGAGAAGTATATTCCAGGTGTACAAATCATCATGGCACAACCGATCTCTGACCGCGTCGATGAGCTGCTGACCGGTGTGCGTGCGGATGTAGCGGTGAAGATTTTTGGTGAAGACCTGGATGCACTCAAGCAAAAAGCGGATGAGATCGCCAAAATTGCCGGCTCGGTGACAGGCGCCACTGAAATCAAGGTAGAGAAAGTCTCAGGGCAGCAATACCTGAATATCACGATTGACCGTCAGGCGATTGCCCGTCACGGCATCAATGCATCTGATGTCCATGATGTGATTGAAACCGCCATAGGCGGTAAAATTGCGACTGAGATTTTTGAAGGCCAGCGCCGTTTCTCAGCGGCGGTGCGTTATCCGGAATCCTTCCGCAATAATGAAGAAGCCATCCGTAATATTATGCTGACTTCGCCCAATGGCTCACGTGTCGCGCTGGAAGATCTGGCCGATATCGAGATCAAGGATGGCCCGGCGCAAATCAGTCGTGAATTGGCCAAACGCCGTATCGTGATTGGCGTCAATGTCAAAGATCGCGACCTCGGTGGCTTTGTGGCTGAGTTGCAACAGGTGCTGGGGCAAAAACTGCAGTTGCCGGATGGCTATTATCTGGAGTACGGTGGCCAGTTCCAGAATATGGAACGCGCCATGGGCCATTTAATGATCATTATTCCGGTGACCATTGCGGCCATTTTCTTCCTGCTGTTCCTGTTGTTCCAGTCTTTGCGGTTTGCCACCATGATTATTCTGGTGCTACCCTTTGCCTCAATTGGTGGCGTGATTGCCTTGTTTGTCACAGGTGAGTACCTGTCAGTTCCGGCATCGGTAGGCTTTATTGCCTTGTGGGGGATCGCAGTGCTCAACGCGGTGGTACTGGTATCGTATATCCGCACCCTGCGTGAAGAAGGCCTGAGTCAACTCGAAGCTATCCGCAAAGGCTGCGCCCAGCGCTTCAGGCCGGTGATGATGACCGCCACGGTGGCCATGCTGGGGCTGGTGCCATTCCTGTTTGCGACAGGCCCAGGCGCCGAGGTACAGCGACCGTTGGCGATTGTGGTGATTGGTGGCTTGATTACCTCGACCCTGCTCACGCTGATTGTGGTGCCTACCCTCTATCGTAAGTTTGAAGAAAGTAAAATAGAGGCATAATGCTGCCCCAGTGAGTCTATGCTCTAAAGGATATTTTTATGAAAGAAATCAAAGCAGTCATACAACCGGCGAGATTGGCAAAGATACGCTCTGCACTGCGGAATATCAAAGGCTTTCCCGGCATGTCAGTCAACAAGATGGAAGGTTGCGGCCCGCACTTGCAAAAACCGAGTGTGGGCGTGCGTGAAGAGCTGACCGATTACAGCCCCAAAGTCTATATATATATGGTGGTGCCAGATGAACTGGTGGAAGGCGTTTTGCAGACCATCGTTGAAGTCGCCCATACCGGCAATGTCGGCGATGGCATCGTCTGGGTGACGCCGGTTGAGCGCATGATCCGCTTGTCAGAACAGATCATGGTGCTGGATTAGCAACATAGATCAACTATAAATCACGCCAGCCCAGCCCATCGTGCTGATGGGCAATTTGTACCCAGTCACTGGCGCAGTTTAGTACTGCACTCAACGCCTGCTTCGCCAAAGCAGGCGTATTATTTTTCTCGCTCAGGTGTGCAGCCACCAGATGTTTGAGCTTACCGTTATCCAGTTGCCCAAGTAATTGCGCACTGGATTGATTATCCAGGTGCCCGAGCCAGCCGCCCACGCGTTTTTTCAGTGAGTGCGCATAAGGGCCGGTACGCAGCATGTCCAGGTCATGATTGCATTCAAGCAGCAGACCGTCACAGCCTTGCAGCATCATCACAATGTGCGGTGTAACGCTGCCGACATCCGTCAACACGCCAAATTTACGTGCCCCATCACCAAACACAAATTGCGCTGGTTCGCGCGCATCATGCGGCACCGGATAAGGCGACACTTCAATCTCCTGCAAAGCAAACACCGTATGCGCATCAATGATATTGATCGTGAGCGCTTGTGTCGGCAGGTAGCGCTGGCACATGCTGTAAGTGCCATGCGTCAACCAGACAGGAATCTGATAACGTGCTGCCAATTTGAACGCCCCGCGCGCGTGGTCGTCATGCTCGTGCGTGACCAGGATACCCGAGAGTTGTTCAGGTTGTAGCCCCAGACGCGCCAAGCGCTGCACGGTTTCTTTCACGCTAAAACCACAGTCAAGCAAAAGCCGGGTTTCCCCGGCTTCTACCACAGTGGCATTGCCTGCGCTGCCACTGCCTAAAGATGCAAATCGCACACCTGGCCTCTGTTATTTCAGTTGCTCATACAACAGGGAAATAATACGGTTAGCCGTGGTCGACGTATTGCGCTTGTTATCCACCGTCAACACATACACATCGGTAGTGTCATCTGCATTTTCCAGTACCTGAATACGATACTGCTTGCTCGACTTGTCACCGTCTGAAGTGCCTTTCCAGAACTTGGTTTTATCGCCAGGTTTGACTTCAACCGGTGCAGCCGATTTTTCGTCTTCATCACTGCCCCAGAACTTCAGACGCTCCAGCAAGCCTTTTTTCTGCTTGATAGGATCTTCTGCATCGGTATCGGCATAACGCACATAGAAAATACCTTCGGAACGGTTTTTATCTTCTGTGACAAAACCAATACGATCCAGCGCCAACCCCACACGACGCCAGGCGCGGTCGAATGGCTCATTGAGTTTCAAAGTCACGCTCTGGTCAGGCTCTTTAATCACGTCAGCGCGCTTGTCTGAAGCCACTTGTGTCATGACCTGATCGGCTTTCTGCTCATCCAGGCCCAGTTTCACCATCATGCGGCGCAATAATTCAGCATCGAGGTCAGCATCAAACTCCTGCCCGGCATTGTTTTTATTGTCTGCCGCATTGGCGCGATAACCAGTGTCGATTTTACCCAACTGGGTATTGACGTAATTCTTACCATCATCCGGCGCACCTGCCACCGTCCGATGCGTCATATAAATCTCAGTGGTCCCGTCTTTTTCACCGCGCTCTATGCGGGTGCGAAATTTACGTCTGTCGGCAAAGCCGGAGAGTTTATCCAACCAGGCATCAAACTTCTCGCCATAGCCACGATTATCTTCTTTCGGCTTGATAGCATCCGACCGCAACCACTCGGTTTCAATCACACCGAGTTCCGGATTTTCTACTTTGACCGCAAAGCCCTGATCCAGCCAGAAATCACGCACAATCGGCCAGATTTTTTCAGCCGGAGCATTCACCACCAACCAGCGCTGTTGTCCAGCCTTAACCATGCGCACGTTTTTCATATCGGCCAGCACCGGCTGCGGGCCGTTTTGCTCTTGTGCATCCTGATTTTGGCTATAAGCAGAATAGCTGGTGCTGCCAGGCACGTTATAAGTGCTGCTGGTGCGCACGGCGGTCAGGTCAGGGGGAACTTCCAGTGGTTTGGAACGGCCTGCACCTTTGTAATCAGAGCTGTTATCGATAAACGGGATAGAGTCGCACGCAGCCAGTACTGTCACCAGGCTGACCAGCACGGCCCGTTGTAACCAAACATGATTCATGTATTTCACTTATTTCACCCTAAATTTAGTCTTCGCTCAATCAAGCGGCAATATCAGCCTGCTTCATGGCACTGCGTAATACTTCATGATATTGGCTGGATAAATTCACCAGCGGCAAACGAATGCCGGTGGCAATCAAGCCCATTTGCTGCAATACCCATTTCACCGGAATCGGGTTCGCCTCTACAAACAATTTCTGATGCAGGGCGAACAATTTGGCATTCGCCGCCTTGGCCGCAGCAATGTTGCCATTCAAGGCATGCACGCACATCTCGTGCATCAATTGCGGTGCTACATTGGCAGTCACCGAAATCACGCCTTTGCCGCCCAGTAACATCAACGCCAGCGATGTCGCATCATCACCGCTATACACGGCAAAGTCGGCTGGCACGCGCAACAGCAAATCCGTACCGCGCTCAATGCCACCCGTCGCATCTTTAATGCCGACAATATTAGGCACTTGCGCCAAACGCACCACCGTATCATTGCTTAAATCACAGCCGGTACGGCCTGGCACATTGTATAAAATCTGTGGAATGTTAACCGCTTCGGCGACCGCTTTAAAATGCTGGTACAAGCCCTCTTGTGAAGGCTTGTTATAGTAAGGCGCAACCAGCAGGCAAGCATCCGCACCCAGGCTTTTTGCTTTCGCTGTCAGCTCAATCGCTTCAGCAGTCGAGTTGGCCCCTGTGCCTGCAATCACATGCACACGCCTGGCCACATACTCAACCGTGGTTTTAATCAGCAAGCAATGTTCGTCAACATTGACAGTAGGGGATTCGCCGGTAGTACCGACGATGACAATGCCATCTGTACCGGCGTCGATATGAAAATCGATCAGCTTTTTGAGCGCGTCCAGATCCAAACGACCATCTTCAAACATCGGGGTCACGATTGCGACCAAACTGCCCGTAAACATACCTAGCGCCATTCAATAATAAAGCGAATATTTTAACTGATTATGCGCCTGAACGCCAAAGAACCCGCTTCGCCACCAGACAAGGCCTGCCAAGCCATCGTCAAACATGGTTTCAGTTATAATGTCAGCCTTTGCAACAGGGATTAAATAGCGTTCTTGCCAAGGTAACATGCAGACAACGAGCCGACTCAAGCAGCACACATTGATTGCGCAGATTGATGCTCTGCTGCCGCAAACACAATGCCGCCAGTGTGGTTATGACGGCTGCAAACCGTATGCGGCAGCAATTGCCAATGGCGAGGCCAATATCAACCAGTGTCCGCCAGGCGGTGAGCCAGGTGTTCGGGCATTGGCCGACTTACTGCAGCGCCCTTACCTGCCGTTAAATCCCGCCCATGGCATGACCAAAGCCAAAGCAGTGGCGGTGATTGATGAAGAGACGTGCATAGGCTGCACACTGTGTATCGCCGCCTGCCCGGTCGATGCTATCCTTGGTGCCGCCAAATTCATGCATACCGTGATCAGCCAGGAATGTACCGGCTGTGAATTATGCCTGCCACCCTGCCCGGTCGATTGCATCAGTATACAAACTGTGGCTGGCCGTGCATTGGCGATGAATACAGAGGAGTCCGACCTGGCAAGACGCCGTCACGAGCAGCGACTCAAGCGACAGGCATTTGAAACACACAACAAAGCCCAAACCTATCATCAACGCCCCGCTGCATACGCTGGCACCGCGCAAACGGATACGGCAGACATCAGCGCAGCGGCTCCTTCAGCAGACACCCTCAAACAAGCCGCCCTTGCCGCCGCGATAGCGCGTGTAAAAGCACAAAAAGCAGGTTAACCCTTGCTGTCATCAACGAAATATTTGTTATGAATGCCCAAAAAAGACTGGCGATTTTCGAGAGACTGGCACAAGCCATCCCCAACCCGACCACCGAACTGGAACACGGCTCGACCTTTGAATTATTGATTGCGGTCATATTGTCGGCGCAAGCCACTGACAAAGGCGTGAACATCGCCACGCGCAAACTATTCAAAGTCGCCAACACACCACAAGCCATTCTGGATCTCGGCCTGGAAGGGTTGGAAAGCTATATTAAAACCATAGGCCTTTATCATGCCAAAGCCAATAATGTGCTCAAATGCTGCCAGCAACTGCTCACCTTGCATGGCGGCGAAGTGCCCGATACCCGCGCAGCGCTAGAGGCGCTGGCTGGGGTGGGCCGAAAAACCGCCAATGTCATCCTCAACACGGCATTTGGCCAACCCACCATTGCTGTCGACACACATTTGTTCCGCGTCGGCAACCGTACCAAACTGGCCCCGGGCAAAAACGTGCTTGAGGTGGAGCAGCGCTTTTTGAGCACGACGCCAAAGCAGTTTTTACAAGACGCCCATCACCTGCTGATTTTGCATGGGCGCTATACTTGCACGGCACGCAACCCTAAATGCGGTGAATGCTGCATTGCTGATTTATGTGAATTCCAAGACAAGCAAATACACCCGGTGAAACCACCGGCAGAGAGTTAATCATGGCCTTATTTAATCCCAGCCGCGATGAAGTGCGCCAGTTTTTCTTTGATGCCTGGGCCAAGTTCAAACAGCAAAACACATTGACCGACCTCGAAAAGATGGCGGTGGGTATTATGCATCTGCATCCCGAATACCACGCGATTCTGGACCATCCCGAGCAATACCTGGAACAAGCTTATTATCCGGAAATGGGCGAAACCAACCCGTTCTTGCATATGAGTCTACACCTGTCCATCCAGGAGCAAATCAGCATCAACCAGCCCATCGGCATTACACAAGCCTACGGCAAACTGTGTACAAAGTTCCAAGAAGAACATGAAGCGCAGCATGCCCTGCTCGAATGCCTGGCCGAAACCATCTGGCTGGCACAACACAACCAGACAGGGCTGGATGCTGCGCATTATTTAAGCCTGATCGAGCAACGCGCTAGCATTGCTCCGTCTGCCTGAATTATGCTTCAATAGCCGTCATGAAATCTAATCCGCACGACTGGCTTAACGAACATGGCAATTATTTGTATCGCTTTGCGCTAACGCGGCTACGCGATCCGCATCAGGCAGAAGACGTTGTGCAGGAGACCTTGCTGGCTGCGATCAAAAATCCCAACTATGCAGCGCAATCCAGCCCACGCACCTGGCTCACGGGCATCCTGAAACACAAAATCATTGACTGCATGCGCAAGCAGGTACGCGAAATCCCGGCCTCGGAACTCCTGACCGAAGAAGATGCCAATATGGATGAGTTTTTTGACGAAACCGGCCATTGGGCAGAAAAACCGCAAGCCTGGGATGTGCCGCATGACGCCTTGCAGCAAAAACAGTTTTTGCAGGTATTACAGCAATGTATGGCGCGTTTACCGCAAAAGCTGGCCGCCATTTTCACCATGCGTGATGTGGATGAAATGGAAAACGAAGAAATTTGTAAGGCATTGAATATCACCGCGACCAATGCATGGGTAATGTTATACCGTGCCCGTATGGGACTGCGGAAATGTCTTGAAATGCACTGGTAACACGTAATGTGAAACGGACAAAGAGATGCTGAATTGCAAACAAACCAGCGTGCTGGTATCGCAATCACTTGACCGCCCGCTCACCTGGCGTGAGCGCTGGGCGGTCAGGTTGCACCTGGCTATCTGTATCTATTGCCGACGTTTTACGCAACAGCTTAAATGGATTCGCAACGCCATGCAGGTTTGGCAGCAGCAAGTAACGAATGACAGCGAAATTGCGTTGTCACAGGCAGCACGGGAACGCATTACGCAACAATTGGACAAATTTTACTGATGTCCACTTTTAAACCCTGTTTGAAAAAGGAAGCAACATGACGACACATAAAATGGCTGTGATTACTGGTGCAGTAGCATTATCCATTGCAGCAGCCGCTGCCCATGCAGGCAGCAATCCGTTTGAATTGAAAACACTGGGTCAAGGCTATCAGGTAGCAGATGCAACTGACAGCAAAGCCAAAGAAGGTAAATGTAGCAGCGGAAAATGTGGGGCAAACAAGCAGAAAGCGAAAGAAGGCAGCTGTTCAGCCGAAAAAATGAAGGAGGGCTCTTGCCATCATGACAAAGCCAAAGAAGGCTCTTGTTCAGCAGACAAGATGAAACAAGGCAGTTGCTCAGCTGAAAAAATGAAAGAAGGCGCCTGCCACGCCAGCAAGTAATCGTCGGCAACCATACTCATGGCACAGCTATCGGACATTCGCGGTGCGGGCCTGGGGCTAAAGCGTGAGCTGCTGCCCCAGCTGATGCAGCAATATGGTCAGCCATTGCTTGCACAGTTGCAGTTTCTGGAAATCGCCCCCGAAAACTGGATCCAGGCTGGTGGTAAATATGCTGCCGAACTGGACTGGTTGGCCCAGCGTTACCCGATAGCCTGCCATGGCTTATGTTTATCGTTGGGCGGGCCTGACCCACTCAATGTCAGCTTTCTCAAGCAGGTCAAACAGTTTCTGGCTGATTTTGAGATCCCCCTCTATACCGAACATTTAAGCTATTGCAGCGATATTGCCAATGGCTATATTTACGATTTACTGCCCATCCCGTTCACCGCAGAAGCGGTTAAATATGTGGCGCAACGTATCCGTCAAACCCAAGACATTCTGGAGTGCCGCATTGCAGTAGAGAATGCCTCATTTTATGTGGCAGCCCCCATCTCCGAGATGGATGAAATCAGCTTTATCAATGCTGTACTGTCCGAAGCCGACTGCGATTTACATCTGGATATTAATAATGTCTATGTAAATAGTGTCAATTTTGGCTTTGACGCCTATGCCTTCCTGGAGCAGATTCCGGCCGAGCGTATTGTGTATGGTCATATCGCAGGGCATTTGCAAGTCGAACCAGACTTACTGGTGGATACACATGGCGAAGCGATTATCGACCCGGTGTGGCAGCTTTTAACATATGCCTATAACAAGCTGGCTGTGTTCCCGACCTTGCTGGAGCGTGATAGTCATATTCCCCCGCTGCCTGCCCTGATGCAGGAAGTCGACCGCATCGCAATCCTGCAACAGCAAGCAGAACCCGCCCGTACACAGAACGTGCATAAGGTAGCCTGATGCCTGCATTTCAAGCATACCAAGCGGCATTTACTGCCCACCTGCGGCACCCGGCCCGGCATGCCAAACCGGCAGGGGTCAGCGATAAGCGCATGCGTGTCTACCGTGAAATCGTGTTCAACAACTTTGAGGCCAGCGTCAGCGCCTGTTTTCCGGTGCTACGTGACATTCTGGGACAGCGCCGCTTTAGCAAACTGGTGCGGCAGTGTTTCTTTTCACAGCAATTTAACAGTCCGCTGTTCAAGGATATTCCCGGCAGTTTTATCGCTTTTCTGCACGCAGAAATACCAGCGGACTTGCCCGCCTACACAGCGCAACTGGCGCACTACGAATGGATAGAGCTGCTACTTGGTCAGCAAGTGGATGCCGCGCCGGCTGATTCAACTGTCGAACACTTTACGCAAGGGCATGCACTGTTGCATCGCGTTGTGCAGCTGTGTGGCGTGCACCAATTGTTGCATTACGATTATGCGGTACACCTGCTCTCAAAAAAACAGAATACGGTTGAGACAATACCTACGTTTTTACTGGTGTATCGTACGCCCGAGTTTAAAGTCTGTTTTATCCAGCTCAATGCGATCACCTACCAACTATTGCAACAGTTGCAAACACAAACGGCCACCTCACATCACCATCTGCTGCAATTAGCGCAAACAATCCCGCATTTTTCCTCCGAGGCTGTCATCGAATTCGGCTTAGAAACGTTACTCTCTCTTCATCAGCAACAAGCTATCACAACCGATAGCCTGCGATCGAAATAGTCACAAAAATAAGACAGACCGGTCTGCCAAACCGGGCTAGCGTTTGTGGCTAAAAACGACTTTTTTGTCTAAAACCACCGATAGAAACGGGAATTTTTATCGCGATAAACATAGCGAAGCCATGTTATCTGGTGGAAACTGGTAAAATGAACATAAATATTTACATTAAATTAATCATGCAAAACTCACTCGCAAAAGAAGCTTTAAAACAATTTCGAATTATTTTCGGTACCGTCAGACAACATTTTAGAGAAATTGAAGCTTCGTGCGGCATCTCAGGTTCACAGCTTTGGCTCTTGCATGAAATCGCTACTCATCCAGAATTAGGGGTCTCCCGCCTGGCAGAAAACCTTGCCATTCATCAATCCACCTGTAGCTTACTGGTAGAAAAACTGGTCAAAAGACAATTGGTCGAAAAACAGCGTCTGAGCCAGGATCAACGCAAAGTCGGGCTGATTGTGACCGAAGCGGGCCACGCTGTGCTGTCCAAAGCGCCTAAACCGGTCGATGGTATTTTGCCGCAAGTACTGGCCACCCTGGACACCGATTCTTTACAAAGCCTGAACGCCTCACTCAAAATGGTGATCGGTAAACTGGACGCACAATCGAATACCTTGGGTGATCAGCCACTCGCAGATCTATAGCACTACTCCGAATATCTGAATATAAAAAAGCCGGCGATTGCCGGCTTTTTACTTTGTTACTTGAGGCGAGTCACTATTCACCAAATACCGCAGCTTCACGCGCATTAGCCAGTTTGATCACTTCCGCTTTACCCGCGCGATCAAGATCCCACCACTGGCGGATTTCGTCTATGGTTCTAAAACAGCCCTGGCAAAAACCGTTACTGTCATCAATACTGCATACCCCGACACACGGGGATGGAATTTCCTGATCTGACATATTGAATCCCTTTCGCTGCCTAGTTCAATGCAATGTTAGTTCAATACAATGGTTAGCTTAATGCGCCATGGCAGTTTTTAAAACGCTTGCCTGATCCGCACGGACAAGGATCATTACGGCCAACACGCACGCCTTCTGGCAAGCCCTGTGCTGGCTGTGCTGCATCCCCGCTATTGGTTAATGCAGAGTCATAATCTGTGTGCTGATATTGCAAGTTGCCCACATCCGCCGCACGCATGGCCTCTTCGGCACGGCGCTCTTCCTCTTCCAGCTCTTCGCGAGAACGCACCTGCACCTGCATGGTAATCTTGGTGACTTCGCTCTTGACGGTATTCAGTAACGACTCAAACAACTCAAACGCTTCACGCTTGTACTCTTGCTTGGGGTTCTTCTGCGCATAGGAGCGCAAATGGATACCCTGACGCAGATGATCCAACGCTGCCAGATGTTCACGCCAATGGTTATCCAGGCTTTGCAACATGACTGCACGTTCAAAATTGCGCATATTGTCATTGCCAGCCAGGGCTTCTTTTGAGCCATAGCTTTCGTTAGCCGCATCCAGAATGCGCTCACGCAAGGTTTCTTCATGCAAGTCAGGGTTGTTTTCCAACCACTCAGCGACCGGCAAGCCGATGCTCAACTCATCCTGTAATGCTTGTTCTAGCGCAGGCACTTCCCACTGCTCTTCCACGCTGCCTGGTGGCACATGGGTATTAAACAGACTGTTAATCACATCCTCACGCATGGCACGTATGGTTTGACCCACATCGACCGACTCCAGCAATTCATTACGCTGCTCGTAAATCACCTTGCGCTGGTCGTTAGACACATCATCGTATTCCAGCAACTGCTTACGGATATCAAAGTTACGGCCTTCGACCTTGCGCTGGGCATTTTCAATCGCACGCGTCACCATGGCATGCTCAATCGCTTCACCTTCCGGCATATTGAGGCGGGTCATGATCGCCGCCACACGTTCACCAGAGAAAATGCGCAGCAATTGGTCTTCTAAAGACAGGTAGAAACGGCTGGAGCCTGGGTCACCCTGACGGCCAGAACGACCGCGCAACTGGTTGTCGACACGGCGAGACTCGTGGCGCTCAGTACCAATAATATGCAAGCCGCCCGCAGCCAGCACGGCATCGTGGCGCTGTTGCCACTCAGCTTTCAGCTGGGCGATTTTGCTTTCTTTGTCAGCATCGCTCAAATTGGCATCATTGCGAATCGCATGAATCTCACCTTCTGAGTTACCGCCCAAGACAATGTCGGTACCACGACCGGCCATATTGGTCGCAATCGTGATCATGCCTGGACGACCTGCTTCGGCAACGATGGTTGCTTCGCGCTCATGTTGCTTGGCGTTTAACACCTGGTGTTCCAGCTTGGCTTGCGTGAGCAATTGCGAAATAAGTTCAGAGTTTTCAATCGAAGTCGTACCGACCAACACTGGCTGGCCTTTGGCCTGGCATTGTTTGATATCTTCAATCACCGCTTTGTATTTTTCCATGCCGGTGCGATAGACTTTGTCCATCGCATCCAAACGCTGCACCGGTCTGTGCGTAGGAATCACCACGGTTTCCAGTGCGTAGATCTGGTTAAACTCATACGCTTCAGTATCTGCCGTACCGGTCATACCACTCAATTTCTGGTACATGCGGAAGTAGTTCTGGAACGTGATGGACGCCAGTGTCTGGTTTTCTTTCTGGATCGCCACGCCTTCTTTGGCTTCCACTGCCTGATGCAAACCATCGGACCAGCGACGGCCCGGCATCATACGGCCAGAAAACTCATCCACAATCACAATTTCATTATTGCGCACCACGTAGTGCTGGTCACGGTGGTAAAGATTTTGCGCACGCAGGGACGCATACAAATGATGCACCAGGGTAATATTGGCCGGCTCATACAAGCTGGAACCTGCCGTTAGCAAACCTGTTTGCTCCAGCAATTGTTCCGCGTGCTCATGGCCCGCTTCACTCATGGTCACGCTTTGCGCTTTTTCATCGACCCAGAAATCGCCTTCGCCGTCTTCCACTTGCTGGCGAACCAGTTGCTTGGCGACTTCGTTGATGGCGCCGTATAAATCAACGCTGTGCTCAGCCTGGCCAGAAATAATCAGTGGCGTACGTGCTTCATCAATCAGGATGGAGTCGACTTCATCCACCAGCGCATAGTGCAAAGGACGCTGTACGCGCTCTTCTTTACTGAACACCATGTTGTCACGCAGGTAGTCAAAGCCGAATTCGTTATTGGTGCCGTAGGTGATGTCAGAAGCATAAGCTTGCTGCTTGGCATCGTGTGGCATTTGTGACAGGTTGATGCCGACGCTTAAGCCCAAAAAGTTGTAAAGCTGCCCCATCCACTCCGCGTCACGTTTGGCCAGGTAATCGTTGACCGTCACCACATGCACGCCTTTGCCGGTCAAGGCATTCAGATACGTTGGCAGTGTCGCTACCAGGGTTTTACCCTCACCGGTGCGCATTTCGGCAATCTTGCCCGCATTCAGCACCATACCGCCGATCAGCTGTACGTCAAAGTGGCGCATGCCCAACGCACGCTTGCTGCCTTCGCGCACCACGGCAAATGCCTCTGGCAACAATTTTTCCAGAGACTCGCCATTGCTATACCGCTGTTTAAACTCTTCGGTTTTTGCACGTAGCTGCTCGTCGCTCAAGGCTTGAGTCTCTGGCTCTAACGCATTGATTTGTTTGACGGTTTGCTGATACTGCTTGACCAGTCGATCGTTACGACTGCCAAAAACTTTTTTAAACAACGAGGCTAACATGAGTCACACCGATTTCCGCATGTGCGGCGTTAAATTGAAATAGACCGAGATTGTATAAGATATAGAGGGGAATTGTCTCAATTATTGCACGTCAGCAAACATTCCCTTACGCATTGACTACTCCAGCGGCTTGCCTCAGGAATGGCTTCTGAGATATTCACGCGGATCCAGCGGGTTGCCGTTAAGACGAATTTCATAATGCAAATGCGGGCCGGTTGAACGCCCCGTACTGCCAATCAAGGCAATTTTCTGCCCCTTCATCACGCGCTCACCGGATTTCACCAGCAATCTGGAATTGTGCGCATAGCGGGTTTCCAGGCCTGATCCATGATCAATTTTAAGCAGGTTACCGTAATCGGGTGTTTGCACAGCCGTGGTCACAATGCCATCCGCCGCCGCATACACTGGCATGCCAACAGAAGCTGGGAAATCCAGCCCTTCATGAAAGGCACGATGACCATTTAAAGGGTCAATCCGCCAGCCATAGCTGGATGAACTGTAAGCCGCAGCAACCGGGCTACTGTTAGGCAACATTTCGCGCAGCACACTCTTCTGCAGCAATTTCGCTTCAATCTTGCCTTGATACTCATCCCTGAAATCCAGGTCCGCCGACATTTGCTCAATCGTGGCCTTCAAATCCTCTTCGCTTAACGGCGAGTCCTTGACCAGCGGTCCGCCCTGGCCCAATGATTCACTGACCGGTGGTTCAGTCGCGGGCACTTCATTCACCGGCGTTCTTTCATTGATTGGCTCTGCGGTCGATTTAACCCCCGCCAATTTTGACAAACGCTGGTTCTGCGCATCCAGGCGCAAAATGCGCGCCTGCAACTCGCCAATTTGCTTGGCATAGGCATCAAGGTGATTCTGGGTAGACAACATGGCGCCACGCAAATGCGGTGGCAACATGGCTTTCACGCCCTGCGACTTGATCACTTGCTGCGGCGTAATAAACAATAAGATTAATACGACAGGCACCAGGATCAGCGCCAGGAGCAAGCCAAGACTTTCAAACACACCCAGTGTTTTTGGCTTGGCCATTTTTTCTGAAACAATAATGATATTAATCATGCTAAGAACTCTCGCTATTCACCGGCTAGCAATGATGACCCAACGGGTGACTCAACGCTTTCTGGCCTGGTGGTGTACAATATTCACGCATTCTGTGGACAATCCGCCATGTTCAAAATCAATCAGATTTTCAAGCATCATCACGATCTCAAGCCGCTGTTACAAGAAGCGGATGATAGGCAGCAATTACAGCAATGCTGGTCAGCAGTTGCCCCGGAATTCTCCAGGTTTTCGCATGTACTGGCGCTACATGATGGTGCACTGACGATTGCCGTACAATCAGGCGCAGCGGCCAGCAGAATCAAGTTAATGGAAACCCAACTCCTGCAAAAAATCCGGGATTTCTGTCAAAATTCCAGGAAAATCAAAGGCTTAAACCTTAACGCAATTAAGGTCAAAGTGCAAGTAAAATCTCGCCCGCAAAGCAAGCATAAACGCATCAAAGCCCCTTCAAATCGCGCTTTAAACACACTCGAAGCTTATGCTAACGAGGCCAATAATCCGGCGCTGGAAGCTGCTTTACGCCACTTTATTGACCAGCAACGCGACGACTGAGTGATGCTTTTTCCGCCCTCAAAATAGCCCTGAAAACGCGCTTGTAGACGCACTTTAATAGTGCAATAATGGCTCAACCTGTTACATTTTATTTACAAATTAAGTAGCAGGGTTTTAAGCAGTCATTACGTTTAACGCAGTTTCATCAGGAACAGGAGAAGTCATGTCAGTCGCATTAATGTTAGCGCTCGGTGCTGCAGTGTTGGCGGTGCTCTATGGCGTAGTAATGAGTCAATGGATTTCAGGGTTACCCGCAGGCAATGCCCGCATGCAGGAAATTGCCGGGGCTATTCAACAGGGCGCAGCCGCCTATTTGTCCCGACAATATAAAGCCATCGCACTGGTCGGCATCATACTGGCTATCTTGATCGGCTTATTTTTAAGCCTGCAAACCGCTATCGGTTTTTTAGTCGGTGCGATCTTATCAGGCGCTTGCGGCTTTATTGGCATGAATGTGTCGGTCAAAGCCAATGTGCGCACAGCCCAGGCAGCCACCCAAGGTATAGGTGCAGCCCTGGATGTGGCCTTTAAAGGCGGTGCGATTACTGGCATGCTGGTGGTCGGCTTGGGCCTGCTGGGCGTCGCTGGCTTTTACAGTTACCTGGGGGCAGAACAGGCGACCGACCTCAACCCACTCATCGGCCTGGCTTTTGGCTCTTCGTTAATCTCCATCTTTGCACGACTGGGTGGCGGCATTTTCACCAAAGGCGCAGATGTCGGCGCTGACCTGGTGGGCAAGGTCGAGGCCGGCATCCCGGAAGATGACCCGCGCAATCCGGCCGTGATTGCCGATAACGTCGGTGACAATGTCGGCGACTGTGCCGGTATGGCCGCCGACCTGTTTGAAACCTATGCCGTGACGCTGATCGCCACCATGGTGCTCGGCGGGCTGATGGCCGCAGAAGCAGGGGCTAATGGTGTCATTTACCCCTTGCTGCTAGGTGCGGTCTCCATCGTTGCATCCATTATTGGCTGCTTCTTCGTCAAAGCCTCACCCGGCATGAAAAACGTGATGCCTGCGCTGTACAAAGGCCTGGCCGTCGCTGGCTTGCTGTCACTTATCGCGTTTTACTTTGTCACGCAATATGTGTTTCCGCAAGGCTACACCCATGGCGAAGTGACCGTCTCCAGCCAGGCATTATTTGGCGCGTGCGCGGTAGGTTTAGTCTTAACTGCTGCCCTGGTATGGATCACCGAATACTATACCGGCACTGATTACGCGCCAGTGAAACACGTGGCACAAGCCTCAACCACCGGCCACGCCACCAACATTATTGCAGGCATAGGCGTATCCATGAAGTCGACTGCCCTGCCGGTCATCTCGGTCTGTATCGCTATCTACGTCGCATTCCACCTGGCCGGTCTTTATGGTGTAGCGATTGCTGCCATGGCTATGTTGAGCATGGCAGGCATTGTGGTCGCGCTGGATGCATACGGCCCGATTACCGATAACGCTGGCGGCATCGCCGAGATGGCCGAGTTACCCAGTAGCGTGCGTGATGTCACCGACCCACTGGATGCTGTGGGCAATACCACCAAAGCGGTGACCAAAGGCTATGCCATTGGCTCAGCTGGGCTGGCCTCATTGGTGCTGTTTGCCGATTACACACACAAACTGGAAAGCGCAGGCATTACCGCCAGCTTTGATTTAAGCGACCCGAAAGTCATTATTGGCCTGTTTCTTGGCGGCCTGATTCCCTTCCTGTTTGCCGCCATGGCGATGGAAGCCGTTGGTCGTGCCGCAGGTAGCGTGGTTGAAGAAGTGCGCCGCCAGTTCCGCGAAATCAAAGGCATTATGGAGGGCACAGCCAAACCGGAATATGGCAAAGCAGTCGATATGCTGACCAGCGCGGCGATCAAAGAAATGATGCTGCCTTCATTGCTCCCCGTCGCCGCACCCATCCTGGTGGGATTGTTTCTGGGCCCGGTCGCGCTAGGTGGCTTGCTTATGGGTACGATTGTCACCGGCCTGTTTGTCGCGATTTCGATGTGTACTGGCGGTGGCGCCTGGGACAACGCCAAGAAGTATATTGAGGACGGCCATCACGGCGGCAAAGGCTCTGATGCCCATAAGGCTGCCGTCACAGGTGACACCGTCGGCGACCCTTACAAGGATACGGCTGGCCCGGCAGTCAACCCATTAATCAAGATTATCAATATCGTGGCACTGTTGATTGTCCCACTGCTTCATTAACAGAAGCTATGCTTCAGCAAATAAAAAAGTCGGCCTAGGCCGACTTTTTTGACGCAGCGCTCACATTAAAACGCTGGCTTCACTTCTGCTTCGTTGTAACGTACCACGCCATCATTAATTTCCTGATGTGCATCTTCAATGCCGACCCAACCCTCGATCTTCACCCATTTACCTTTGTCCAGGTCTTTATAGTGCTCAAAGAAGTGGGCAATCATGTCCAAACGCCAAGGCGAAACATCGCTCAATGTTTTCTGGTAGGCATACAGGCCACATACTTTTTCAATCGGCACGGCCAGCACTTTGGCATCACCACCGGCTTCGTCGGTCATTTTCAACATGCCTAAAGCACGGCAGCGTACAACGACGCCTGGCAATAATGGCACTGGCGTAATCACCAGCACATCTACCGGGTCTCCATCATCGCCCAGGGTGTGTGGAATATAGCCGTAGTTACATGGATATTGCATGGATGTACCCATGAAACGATCCACAAACAGCGCACCACTTTCTTTATCTACTTCGTATTTAACCGGGTCGCCGTTAGCCGGAATTTCGATAATGACGTTAAAGTCGTGGGGCAAATCCTTGCCGCTTGGCACCAAATTCAAAGACATCTTCTCAAACCCATTTCAACAAAAAAGCGCCATTATAGGCGAATAATATGAACATTTGCTGTCAAACAACACTATTTTTGATCCGGCACAAGCGGCACAGAATCGCGACACGCCTGCCGCACCGCGACTGGCGTCAACTTGAGTGCCAAGTAAAGCAATAATGGAATAATCACTAACTCATCCAACTGGCCGATCACCGGAATAAAGTCCGGAATCAGGTCAAACGGTAACACCAGATAAGCCAACGCCAGCCATAACAAGCCTTTGGCCAACTTGGGCGTCTGCGGATGCGCATGCAGTGCGCGGTAAAACGCAACCTCCTGCTTGAACCGGCTGGCGAGTGTCGCTAATTGTGCGCGAAAGCCCATAGTTGCAGTGAATAATGGTGGCAGTAATTAATAGTTGCCGTGATTAATCGACCAGCAAGGTACGCCCGGTCAATTTGGCAAACGCTTCCATATATTTATCAGAAGTACGTTGCGCTACATCGGCCGGTAACTCAGGGCCCGGTGCGACTTTGTCCCAGCCGCAGCCCTCCAGCCAGTCACGCACATACTGCTTGTCATAACTGGGCGGGTTACTGCCAATCTGGTATTGGTCCGCTGGCCAGAAGCGGGACGAATCTGGCGTTAAGGCTTCATCCATCACATGCAACACACCATGCGCGTCGACGCCGAATTCAAATTTGGTATCAGCAATGATAATACCCTTGGTGCGCGCATATTCCGCCGCACGTGTGTACAAAGCAATGGCGGCTTTTTCCACCTGCGCCGTCAGGTCTTTGCCTATCAGCGCTTCCACCTGCGCGACACTGATGTTTTCATCGTGCTCGCCAACAGCGGCTTTGCTTGAAGGCGTGAATAACGGTTTAGGTAATTGTTGCGCCAATTGCAGACCGTCTGGTAAAGGAATGTCGCAGACAGTGCCTTTGGCTTTGTACTCTTTCCAGCCACTACCGACCAGGTAGCCACGCACAATCGCCTCCAGCGGCAAGGCTTTGAGTTTCTTCACCACCACGGCACGACCTTTGACCTGCTCGACTTCATCCGGCGCGACCACAGACTCAGGCGCAATGCCCGTCAAATGGTTAGGCACCACATCCTGCAATTGCTCAAACCAGAAATTAGCCATTTGCGTCAGCATGGCCCCTTTGTGCGCAATGCCGGTGGGCAAAATCACATCAAAAGCACTTAAACGATCAGTGCTCACCAGCAGCATGGTGTGGGCGTCGATATCGTAAATATCACGCACCTTGCCCTGGTGCAGTTTTTTCAGGCTTTTGATGGAGGTTTCGAGCAAAGGCGCACGCATAATGTCTATCACACAAGTAAAAATAGCATTATAAATGCGCGACGCCGTTGCAGGCGAGTAAATTGTCTATCAGCGCCAAACTGCCAAATTCCACACGCAGGATCAAGCGGCCTCGGCCACCTCTTCTTCAGCCGCTGGCAAATCTGTCATCGACAATTTGGCATAGCTCACGTAGCGGGTTAACCGTAACAAGTTGCAGGTATAGCCATATTCATTGTCATACCAGCCGATCAATTTGACGAAGGTCGGATCCAGCATGATGCCAGCCCCCGCATCGAACACACTGGCGGCCGGGAAACCGCGGAAATCGCTGGAAACCACGGGCTCTTCGGTATAGCCAAGCACGCCTTTCAAATCACGCTCAGAGGCATATTTCATTACGGCGCAAATGTCTTCGTAAGTAGTTTTTTGTTGCAACTCCACGGTTAAATCGACCACAGACACATCGGCCGATGGAATCCGCATGGACATGCCAGTGAGTTTTTTATTGAGTGCCGGAATCACTTTACCCACGGCTTTGGCAGCCCCGGTACTTGAAGGAATAATGTTTTCAAATACGCCGCGTCCGCCGCGCCAGTCTTTGTTGGAGGTACCATCCACCGTTTTCTGGGTAGCCGTCGCCGCATGAATGGTCGTCATCAAACCACGCTTAACGCCAAAATGGTCATGCAGCACTTTGACGATAGGCGCTAGGCCATTGGTGGTGCAAGACGCCGCCGAGACGATATCTTCACCATGATAATGATAGTGATTGACACCGTAGACATACATGGGCGTATCGTCTTTGCCGGGTGCAGATTGCACCACAATGCGCGCGCCACCCGCAATATGCGCCGCGCAGGTTTCCTGAGTCAGGAAAACGCCAGTGCATTCGATCACCACATCGACCGCTTCTGCTCCCCAGTCGATATCTGCCGGTTTGGCATGCGCGGTGAGGCGTATTTTCTTGCCATTAATGACCAGAAAGTCGCCCTCTAAATGTGCATCCTGTGCCAGCCTGCCGTGCACGGAGTCATATTTGAGCATATATAACATATGGTCGGGCTCTTCGATACCGTTAATGGCCACGACCTCCATATCCTTGAACTCTGCCTGATTTAATGCGGCGCGCAATACCATACGACCAATGCGGCCAAAGCCGTTAATCCCCACCCTAATGCCCATTTTTGACTCCTTCGTCTCTGGATAGAAAAAAAACAAGCAATTTTGATGCTAATTTTCACCAATTAGCATTAGACAGGCGCGAAAGCCTTGAATAGAATAGAGTTGAATCTTTTGAATGTTGCAAGCAACTGGCCATCGGATATTTTGTGAACATCGCAGAACAATTACTGAGTGGTATCCTGGACACATTACCGCTGCAAATTGCAGTGATTGATGAGACCAGCAGCATTATTTACGTGAATCAGGCCTGGCGGAAATTCGGGCTACTTTACGGCCTGGACCTGGAAACAGACTGGTTTGGTATCGCTTACCTCGACCTCTGTCGGGCCAATGAAGACACCAATCAGCCGCTATTAGTGGATGGTATTGAGCGCGTACTCAGCGGCTCAATCGAGCACTTCACGACTGACTATTTGTGTCACACGCCAACACAAGAACCCACCTGGCTGACACTTAACCTGCAACCCATGCAAACCACCCTGGCAGATGGCAAGTTATTTTTACTGTCACTGACCAATATCACCCACCACAAACAGACTGAAGACCGCATCTCGGCCCTCACCTTAACCGACCCGCTCACCGGCCTGGCCAATCGCCGCCGCCTGGAACAATTCATGCGTGATGAATGGTCGCGCGCCATCCGCCATCAGTCCAGCCTGAGCGTGATGATGGTCGATGCCGACCACTTCAAACAACTCAATGACAGCATGGGACATGGCGCGGGGGATGATTGCCTGCGCCAATTGGCGGGCATATTGAAACGTTACAGTAACCGCCCGGGGGACTTGGCCGCGCGTTACGGCGGTGAAGAGTTTGTATTGGTACTGGGGCAAACCACACAGCAGGAAGCCGCCAAAATTGCCGAGCGCATCCGGCAGAAAGTCATGGCGCTGGATATCCGCTTCGCCGGCCATCGCCTGATGACCGTGAGCATCGGCGTTGCTTCACTAGGCCTTCAGCAATCGCAGTCACACAAAGAGCAACATGCGCGCAACCACTGGCTTAATTTCAGCGAAGACGGCAATTTGCTGATTGAACAGGCCGATAAGGCTTTATATGTGGCCAAAAAACAGGGCCGCAATCGCGTTGAAGTCTACGATAAACACCATAGACTGACGGTCCCGCTCTCCGTTTAACCAACAACGTAGCGCGCAAACCGTCACCAGGCTTGAAGATTAAGCTGCGCGTTCTTCGAGAATAGCCACTGCTGGCAATGTTTTGCCTTCCAGAAACTCCAGAAAGGCGCCACCGGCCGTAGAAATATAAGACACTTTGTCATAAATATCATACTTCTGGATCGCAGCAATGGTGTCGCCACCACCCGCCAGCGTAAAGGCCTTGGTTTCGGCAATCGCTTTGGCAATCGTTTTGGTGCCTTCACCAAACTGGTCAAACTCAAACACACCCACCGGGCCGTTCCACACCACCGTACCTGCTTTCATAATGATATCGACCAGCTCAGCCGCAGATTGCGCGCCAATATCAAAAATCATTTCGTCGGCAGCCACGTCGGTCGCTGGCTTTCTCACAGCAGGTTCATTGGCATCAAATTGCTTGCCCACCACAACATCTTTGGCAATCGGCACACAGGCGCCGCGCGCTTCCATTTTGCCCATCAGGCATTTCGCGGTTTCAATCAGGTCATTCTCGCATAACGATTTGCCCACTTCCTGACCAGAGGCTTTAAGGAAGGTATTGGCAATACCGCCACCAACCACCAACTGGTCTACCTTATCAGACAAGCTTTCGAGCACGGTCAACTTGGTCGACACTTTGGAGCCGCCAACAATTGCCACCAGTGGACGTGCAGGCGCCAGCAAGGCTTTGCTCAACGCATCCAGCTCTTGTGTCAATAAAATACCGGCACAAGCTACTGGCGCAAACTTGGCGATACCATGCGTAGAAGCTTCGGCACGGTGCGCAGTGCCAAAGGCATCCATCACAAACACATCGCACAATGCGGCGTATTTTTTGGCCAGTTCATCATTGTTTTTCTTTTCACCCACATTGAAGCGACAGTTTTCCAGCAAAATCAGCTGGCCATCTTGCGTGGTCAGACTGTCTTCAGGCGCGTTTGGAGCCAGCCAGTTTTTGACCAGACGCACCGGCTGCCCCAACAACTTACTCATCACATCGGCTACCGGCTGCAATGAGTTCTCTTCACTGTACACACCCTCTTCCGGGCGACCCAAATGCGAAGTCACCATCACTTTTGCGCCTGCCTTTAAGGCAAACTCAATGGTAGGCATGCTGGCCACAATTCTGGCATCACTGGTCACCACGCCGTCTTTCACCGGCACATTGAGGTCGGCACGGATAAACACACGCTTGCCACGCAAGTCGAGGTCGGTCATTTTGATGAATTTCATGAAGGTCTCCCTTGAGCGGTCGCCGCCGCTTGAATATAAACTGGTAAGGATAAAAATATCAGTGACAAAAGCAAACGGGGCATAAAGCCCCGTGCATGATTAAGCAATGTGTTGAACCAGGCGCAGCAGGTTACAGGTGTAACCGTATTCGTTGTCGTACCAGCCAACGACTTTGACAAAAGTCGGGTCCAGCATAATACCGGCATCGGCATCAAACACGCTGGCGGCTGCACTGCTGCGGAAGTCACTGGAAACCACTTTTTCGTTGGTAAATTCCAGTACACCTTTTAACTCACCGTCGGCCGCTTTTTGCATGGCAGCGCAAATCGCTTCATAGGTTGTTTCGTTATTCAGTTCTACGGTTAAATCCACCACAGACACATCGGCTGAAGGGACGCGCATGGCCATACCGGTCAGCTTTTTGTTGAGTGAAGGAATCACTTTACCTACCGCCTTGGCAGCGCCCGTGCTGGAAGGAATAATGTTTTCAAACACGCTGCGGCCACCGCGCCAGTCTTTTTTGGATGTGCCATCGACAGTCAGTTGTGAGGCTGTCGCGGCATGAATAGTGGTCATCAAGCCACGCTTGATACCAAAGGTGTCATGCAATACTTTTGCCAATGGTGCCAGGCCATTGGTGGTACAAGACGCGGCAGAAATAATCGCCTGGCCTGCATATTCGTTATGGTTTACGCCAAACACAAACATAGGCGTGTCATCTTTACCTGGCGCTGATTGCACCACTTTTTTCGCACCGCCACTAATGTGCGGATGGCAGTTGTCCTGTGTCAGGAACGCGCCGGTAGATTCGATGATGATATCTGCACCACCAATACGCCAGTCAATCTTGCTAGGGTCACGTTCTGCGGTCAAATGAATGCGTTTGCCATTTACCACCAGTGCACCATTATCAGTTTCTACCTTGGCATTAAAACGGCCATGGACCGAGTCATACTTGAGCAAATACATCATGTATTCAACATCATATGAACTATTAATCGCTACCACTTCGATGTTGCTGAACTCTTGCTGCTCAATCGCCGCGCGTAACGCCATACGGCCAATTCGTCCAAACCCGTTAATGCCTACCTTGACTGACATATGCTCCCCAACATTGCTTAGAACTAAAACTCAGTATTTTAACCTAAACCACCTATACTGGACAGATTGTAAGTATTTGATTTGATACACGACAAAGCAGAAAAATCATTCAAACACGGCTTCATGCCTGCATGAAGCATCCAACTGATAGAAAGAGAACCTGATGCAAGACACCATTATTCTCGCTGGCGGCTGTTTTTGGGGCATGCAAGACCTGTTCCGACGCCTGCCCGGCGTCATTTCCACACGTGTTGGCTATACCGGCGGCGACATTGCCCATGCCACCTACCGCAATCATGGCAACCATGCAGAGGCCATAGAGGTGGAGTTTGATGCGTCACAGATCAGCCTGCGGCAGTTACTGGTATTCTTTTTCCAGATTCACGACCCGACCACCTTGAACCGCCAGGGCAATGATTTGGGACCATCTTACCGCTCGGCCATTTATTATGCCAATGCGGCACAAAAAGCCGAGGCAGAACAACTGATCACCGACATGAATGCCACGCAGATCTGGCCCGGGAAGGTCGTCACAGAGGTCACGCCTGCCAGCGATTTTTGGCTGGCCGAGCCTGAACACCAGGATTATTTAGTCAAATATCCCACCGGCTATACCTGTCATGGTTTGCGGCAGGAGTGGATTTTGCCACAAGACCGCACAGCGGCCGTGTGGCTATAGATTATTCAGGGGTGACGGTGGGTGGCAACTTGTTTGCCGCGGCAGGCTTGCGTGGCTTGCCGCCCGGACGTCGGCCAGAATGGTGCAAAAAGGTCGCCAGCTCGTTAAGTGCTAATTGATAAACCTCGCGCTTGAACTCAATCACATCTTCAAGTGGCACCCAGTATTCACTCCAGCGCCAGGCATCAAACTCGGGGTGCTCAGTCGCACGTAACGACACATCTGAGTCGCGGCCGGTCAGGCGTAATAAAAACCAGATTTGTTTTTGACCTTTATAACTGCCGCGCCACTCGCGTTTTATCCAGCTGGTCGGTACTTCATAGCGCAGCCAGTCACGGGTACGGCCCAGAATTTTGACGTGCTCGGGCTTGAGGCCTACCTCTTCCATCAGCTCACGATACATCGCTTGTTCCGGCGTTTCACCATATTTGATGCCGCCTTGCGGAAACTGCCACGCATGCTCTCTGATACGCTTGCCCCAAAACACCTGGTTATGTGCATTGCAAAGCACAATCCCAACGTTCGGACGGTATCCATCACGATCTAACATAAAAAACTGCCTTCAATATTTCCTGCAATTTTTTCACACTTTGCCCTTTAATGAAAGGACAACCATCATGCGCCTGCCATAAAACCATGCCTGCTTGACGCAAAAAAAAAGCTCACAGACCGTGAGCTTTTTTTACTTCAATCCTGAAATACTCAGGATTTCATACGGCGCGCAGCCAAACCACCCACAACCAACAGGCCAGCAAACATCATGGCAGACTTATCTGCTTCTGGTACTGGAATCACAGTCATGTTGACGAAAGTGTAATCAGACTGGTTATCACAGTTTTTACAATGAGAGTTAGGATATCCTTTTGCAGCCGTGAAAACGATGCTGTCTACTGAACGGAAACCAAACGGGTTGTTCAATTGCCAGGCACCTGTACCGCCATCTACTGCACCGCTACCGATGGACACCACACTACCTTCGCCAGTCCAGGCCGCAGTGTGTACGCCAGTGGCTGTCAAATAATAAACGCCTGTGCCACCGTCAGCAAAACTGACCAGCATTTTTGCCACTTCTTTCACATCGTTATACTCTGGACCATCAAACAACAATGCCAGGTTAATAGAGGACACAATCACTTCTTTAGAAAATGTACCGGTCAATGTTTCACCGATATCGATTTCACCAGCAGTTCTACCGCCAGCAATACCAACACCAGTAATACCTGCTTGCGATTTCTTCTGGAACGCGCTGCTACCGGCAAAAGTCGCAGTGGTACCATCCGCGAATGTCGTCAGGTAGCTAGATTGCCCGTTCACGAAATTGGAACCTACCACGGTGCCCGTAGTCAAGGCAGAGGCAGATTGCGCGGTTGCCAGTAGCGACACCGACAGCAGCAACTTAAGGCCAGCATAAAATATTTTTTTCATTGTGACTTCCTTATAGATTAAACAATTTGGGATTAAAAAATTCTTTGCCATTTTAAGTCAGCGGACTGAATGTATAAAATAGTCCGTTAGGGTCAAAGGCGAATATTTTGTTTCTTTTCATACATTTACAAATAAAACGCCAAATTCCCACAGTGCATTTATGGTCATATAATTAATACATCTGTCAACCCGATACGCTCACAACCGTTTTATCTTTATGCACTTGCCAATGACACACACCTCTCACGCACCCAAACAACATCGCCTGTACCAACGGTGCAGTAGCCTGCTCTTGCTATTCGTGTGGAGCGCACTCAGTCACGCAGGTAATTTAGCCTACATTACCAACCAGGGCAGTGACACAGTATCGGTAGTCGACACGCAAAAAAAACAGGTCATACAGACGATAGACGTTGGTAAAGCGCCAGTAGGCGTAGCGATTGCGGCAAAGCAGCAGCGCGTTTACATCAGCAATGCCAATAGCCAAAGCGTCTCCGTCATCAACAGCCATACCCAGCAAAAGGTGCAAGACATCCCGGTGCCAGTACAAGCCGTAGGCATCACACTCAGCCGCGATGAGCACACCTTATATGTGGCCGACTGGGGCGGCGAACAGGTGATTGCCGTAGACACGGCACACCCCGAAAAACAAAAAGCCTTCAAGGCGGGTAAAACACCTTCAGGCATGCTGATCAGCGCAGACAACAAAAAATTGTTTATTGCCAACCGCGATAGCAACGACATTACCGTTGTCGACACTAATACGCTGAAAACGCTGGCGCAAATCCCGGTCGGCTTGCACCCGTTCGCTTTAACGCTCAGTCCTGATGGCCGCACACTGTTCGTCGTCAATGTGGTCAGCAACACACTCACCTTACTGAATGTGGATACCTACCAATCGAGCACAGTAAAAACCGGGCAGCACCCTTATGGCGTTGCCATTAGCCCGGACAGTCGCTGGGCCTATGTCAGCAACAATCATGCAGAAAGCGTTTCGGTGATTGATTTAAACACAGGGAAAACCGTGAAAACGGTTACCGTCGGCGAGTTCCCTGAAGGGATTGAGTATGACAAAGCGACCAATCAAATCGTCGTTGCCAATTGGGGATCAGACACTGTTTCAATGATTGACGCCCAGACAAACACCGTCACGCACACCATTGCCAGCCCCAAACTATGCCGGTCATTTGGGCAATTTATACTTCAGGCCAAATAAAATTTGTTTTTTTCACAGGATGACCCATGAATTAGTCGCAAAGAAGCTTTTTTTTAGGTAAAGTCACGGGTTGTTTTTGAAACTCCAAGACCGCTTACTTTTATCAAGTACCGCTTACTTTTAGTTTTGAAAGTCTGTAAATATCAGGAGAAATGTAATGAAAAAAATTCTAGGCATTATTGCTGTTTCTTTATTGCCGCTGATCCCTCTGACTGCTGGCGCACACGGTGCGGCTGCGTTACGTTTTGAAAAAACCGTCACCATCAAGGCAGCACCGGCAAAAGTCTGGGCATTGCTCAAAGACTTTGGCAATGTACAAGCTTGGCACGCAGGCGTTGAATCAACCACTGTAGAGCAGAAAAAAGATGAAAACGGTGATGACGCCACTTATCGCACCGTTAAACTGAAAAACGGCGGCGTGATGTACGAAAAACTGCGCTCTGCCGACGATGCAGGCATGCGCTTGAAATATGAATACGTGATTGAAAAAAGCACCTTGCAAGTGTCTAACTTTTACCCAAGCATCACTGTGACCGGCAGCGGCAACGAATCAGTGGTAACGGTTAAAGGCAGCTACACACGTGCTGATTCTTCAAACATCCCAAAACCTGAACAAAATGACGACGCTGCAACCAAAGCAGTCAACGATTATTTTGATGCTGGTCTGGAAAGCCTGAAAAAGGTCGCCGAATCGGGAAAGTAATTAGCCAGGGTTCTGGTAAGCGCACGCAAGGCAACAGCAAACCCTGGTGGAAGTTCTGGTAAGTCTTACGTTGTAAACAACAGTTTTTGCAAATGCAGCGTTTGGTCAAAAGCTAAACACTGACACCAAATAAAGGGATTGTGTACCACACAATCCCTTTTTTGCATCTGAAGCACCCGCTCTGCCCCCTGACCAAAAACATCACCTGCATTGCCAAAGATTGGCGATCGCTGTCACTTTACGTCATCTTTTATTTTGCCCGTCTAGCCAAAAAATCTTGAATTCAATTCGAAGAAATAAAGCATAAAACCCCTTTAATTCATATTTTTCAACAAGTTAACAACAGAAATAAGGAGCTGGCACAGCTGTTGCTTTAGGGTTTAGCGAACACTGTTGGAAAAGCAGTGAATGAAACAGAAGATGTTCACTTTAAACTTGACTCAAAAGGAAAACATAATGAAAAAACACGTACAACAAGGTTTTACCCTGATTGAATTGATGATCGTTGTTGCCATTATCGGTATTTTGGCTTCTGTAGCGATTCCGGCATACACCGACTACGTACAATCTGCACACGATGGTGCATGTATGGAAGAAGCGACTGCATATTCCAAGCGTGCATATACACAATTAAGCTTAGGCAACGTAATGACTGACTACGCTGCCTCAAATTGTGCAGGCGTGGTCGCCCCTACTGCTATCAATGCCACTCCATTGGTATTCACACCCAACCAGGGCACTGGCAAAACCGTTTCCTGCCTTATGACTAATGCTGGTGCTTGCAGATTAGTAGGCCCTTAATATAACGCTAACATTCGAGCTTCTCATCTTAAACCCCTGCGTACAAACGCAGGGGTTTTTGCTGAGGAAAGAGGAGTGATGGCATCATTGATAACTCACTCAAACTACCCCCCCCAAAAAATGCAATTGCATTATCACAAAGAATTACGCTTCAGATTAAGCGCCAACCTCGTCTAAAAGTACATGCCAAGAACCTGCAGCTACAAGACTAATAGGACCGATTGATTAGCAAGCATCCATCAGAGAATGAGCGTGCTGCTGTTATACTAAAAGACTATATTTTATGTCTAAAAAACTCATGTTACAGCGTATCAGCATCAACGAACAAGCTGGCACCACTGCAACCATCATCTGGCTCCACGGCCTAGGCGCTGATGGCCATGACTTTGAGCCCGTGGTTCAAATGCTCAATCTGCCGCATATCAAATTTATCCTGCCACATGCGCCTTATAGGCCTGTTACCCTCAATAACGGTTACGAAATGCGTGCCTGGTATGACATTTTTGGGTTGCAGTCAGAAAGCACTCAAGATGAAGTTGGCATCAACAATATGCAGGCAACAATTAATGCCATGATTGAATCAGAGATTGCACGTGGCATCCCTTCGCAACGTATTTTACTGGCGGGGTTTTCACAGGGTGGTGCAATGGCTTTGCACACGGCAACGCGCTTTGATCGACCTTTGGCTGGCGTATTGGCGCTCTCTACTTATTTGCCCTTAAAGAATCAGCTCACAGAAAAACAGCATCCTGCCAACCAGCAATTACCGATCTGGATGGCACATGGACGACAAGACAGTGTCATTACACTGGCGACTGCGCAATCGTCGCGGCAAACGCTAGAGGCTGCGGGTTATGCGGTGGAATGGCACGAATACGACATGCCGCACAGTGTATGTGAAGAAGAAATCAACGATATTCGCCAATTTCTGCTGCGCGTTTTACCTGCCTGATCTATCCCTCGTACACATGAGAATAATCCCGCAAGCTTGGGGAGTTTTGTTAAAATAGCTGGCGTTTTCACAGGCTAATTTTCATGAGTGCTTCCAAAAAGTCACCGTCTACGGTGAATGATCAACAAACTTTTGCTGAGCGACTGGCGGCATTGGACTCCATCGTTAAAAGTATGGAGTCTGGCGAACTGCCACTGGAAGCCGCATTAACGGCTTACACTGAGGGCATGCAATTATTGCAAGTGTGTCAGGAATCACTGCAGCAAGCCGAACAAACCGTGATGATCTTGAACCAGCAGCAACAACTGACTCCTTTTGAGGCCAATTAACGCGCCTGCTTTCTTTTGTCTTTAGTCATGACTCAGCCTCCATTTGTTTTTGATCATTGGGCCAGCGCACATCAGCAACGCGTTGAAGAGGTATTGTCACGTACGCTGCCAAGTGAGAACACGTTGCCTGGCCGCCTGCATGAGGCCATGCGTTATGCGGTGCTAGGCGGGGGCAAGCGTGTGCGCGCCTTGTTAAGTTATGCTGCGGCAGAACTGGCTGGGGCGACACCAAACGCGGCGGATGCATCAGCAGCGGCAGTGGAACTGATCCACGCTTTTTCACTGGTGCATGATGATATGCCGTGCATGGACGATGACGACCTGCGCCGCGGCAAGCCTAGCTGCCACAAACAATATGACGATGCAACCGCCTTGCTGGTGGGCGATGCGTTACAAAGCCAGGCCTTTGAATGCCTGGCCAGCACCAGTGCACTGCAAGCTTTAAAACAAGTACAAGTATTGGCAACAGCGACCGGTTCGCGCGGCATGTGTGGTGGCCAGAGCATAGACTTGCAAAGCACCGGCAAATTGCTGTCACGTGAGGCATTGCAAACCATGCACCAGTACAAAACGGGCGCCCTGATTGAAGCAGCAGCCTTACTGGGTGCTTATGCAGCGGACCACACGCATCAGCAACTCATCACGGCCTTAGAGCAATATAGTCAGCATATGGGGCTGGCATTCCAGGTGGTCGATGATATTCTCGACGCCACCGCAGATACACAGACACTGGGCAAAACCGCAGGCAAAGATGCTTTACAGGAAAAATCGACCTACGTCAGCCTGCTTGGTTTGGAAGAGGCGAAAGCGCTGGTAAACACCCTGTACGCGCAAACATTGCAGTTACTGGCGAGCTTCGGCCCGCAGGCAGACCCGCTACGCGGCATTGCCAAATTTATTTGTGAGCGCCCATTTTAATCATGACTTCGCTGCTGTCCCGCATTGACTCCCCTACCGACCTCCGCACGCTGGAGCGCTCGCAGCTCAAAGTGCTGGCGGCAGAACTACGCGCATTCCTGATTCAAAGCGTATCGCAAACGGGCGGCCATCTGGCCTCTAACCTGGGTGTGGTTGAACTCACCATCGCATTACATTACATCTACAACACGCCTGATGATCGCCTGGTGTGGGATGTCGGCCACCAAACCTACCCGCACAAAATTCTAACTGGCCGCCGCGAAGCCATGGCTAATTTGCGCAAAGCGGGAGGCATTGCCGGCTTCCCCAAGCGCGATGAGAGCGAATACGACACGTTTGGCACCGGCCATTCCAGCACCTCGATTTCAGCCGCGTTAGGCATGGCTGTTGCTGCCAAAGCACAAGGCTCGAATCGCCGCAGCGTGGCGATCATTGGCGATGGCGCCATGACGGCGGGCATGGCATTTGAAGCTTTGAATAATGCTGGCGACATGGATACCAATATTCTGGTAATCCTCAATGATAACGACATGAGCATCTCCAACAACGTCGGCGCGCTTAACAATTACCTTGCTCGCTTAATGTCCGGCAAACTGTATGACAGCGTGCGCCGCAGCGGCAAAAAAGTGCTGGATATCATGCCGCCGGTGAAGGAATTCGCGCGACGTGCCGAAGAACATGCCAAAGGCATGGTGACGCCAGGAACGCTATTTGAAGAATTCGGTTTCAACTATATTGGCCCGATTGACGGCCACGATATCGACACCCTGATCGATACGCTGGGTAATATCCGCCAGCTGCAAGGCCCCCAATTTTTGCATGTCGTGACACAAAAAGGCAAAGGCTACAGCCCGGCCGAAGCGAATCCGAACAAATACCATGGTGTGAGCAAGTTTGACCCGCAAAACGGGCATAGCCTAAGCCATAGTGAGCGACCAAGTTATACGCAAATATTCGGCGACTGGCTGGTCGACATGGCCGCAGCAGATGACAAACTGGTCGGCATCACGCCTGCCATGTGTGATGGTTCCGGCCTCAACCGCTTTGCTGACGCCTATCCACAACGCTATTTTGATGTGGGCATTGCCGAGCAGCATGCGCTGACATTTGCTGCGGGCATGGCCTGTGACGGCCTGAAGCCAGTGGTGGCGATTTACTCGACCTTTTTGCAACGCGCGTATGACCAATTGATTCATGATATCGCCTTGCAAGACCTGGACGTATTACTGGCAATTGACCGTGCTGGCCTGGTTGGCGCCGATGGCCCGACACATGCCGGCAGCTTTGATTTAAGCTTTTTACGCTGTATCCCCAATATCGTCATCATGGCGCCTAGCGATGAAAACGAGTGCCGCCAAATGCTGACGACTGGTTACCAGTATTCGGGCACCGCCGCCGTACGCTATCCACGCGGCAGTGGCATAGGCGCCAGTATTTCGCCAGCCTTAGAATCACTGCCTATTGGCAAAGCACACTTGGTGCGCCACGGTAACAAAGTCGCCATTCTGGCTTTTGGCAGCATGCTGCAACCAGCGCTACAAGCAGCAGAAGCCTTCGATGCCAGCGTAGTCAATATGCGTTTTATCAAACCGCTCGATGAAGCCATAGTGCTGGAAATGGCGCGCACGCACGATTACCTGCTCACTGTGGAAGAAAATGCCGTGATGGGTGGCGCTGGCGCAGCTGTGATGGAATGTTTGCAAGCGCATGGCATGGCCAAACCGATACGCTGCCTCGGCTTGCCAGACCAATTCATCGAGCATGGCAGCCACGAAACTATGCTGGCCGAATGTGGTCTAGACAACAACGGTATCAAGTCTGCTATTGAGAAATTAATTTCCGAGTAGTAAACTCAACTATTAATTAACTGGCGGGAATGCCCGCGATGGAACCCTGATGAATCAACCCGTGATCCCCACAACGATCGAAGATGTACAGAATACGCCAGACGTGCGTAGACTGGATATCAACAAAGTCGGTATCAAATCTATTCGCCACCCGGTGATTGTCAAAGACAAATCTGGTGGTGAGCAACATACTGTGGCCCTGTTTGATATGTATGTGCATTTGCCACATAACTTCAAAGGCACGCATATGTCTCGCTTTGTCGAGATTTTGAACATGAATGAGCACGCCATTTCGATCGACTCATTCGAAACCATTTTGCGTCAAATGGTAGAACGGCTGGAAGCTGAATCCGGTTATGTGGAAATGCGTTTCCCTTATTTCATCAACAAGGCCGCGCCGGTTTCCGGCGTCAAAAGCTTGCTGGATTATGATGTGACCTTTATTGGTGAGATCAAACAAGGTAATTTTGAAATCACCGTCAAAGTCATGGTACCAGTTACCAGCCTGTGTCCATGCAGCAAAAAAATCTCCGACTATGGCGCACACAATCAGCGCTCGCATGTCACAGTGACAGCCCTCTTGAATGACTTTATGTGGCTGGAAGACCTGGTGACACTGATTGAAGATCAGGCCTCTTGCCAACTGTATGGTTTACTCAAACGCCCGGATGAAAAGTTTGTGACCGAGCGTGCTTATGACAATCCAAAATTCGTCGAAGATATGGTGCGCGACGTCGCTGCACAGCTCAATGATGAAAAACGTATTGTGAAATATGTGGTTGAATCAGAGAACTTTGAGTCTATCCACAACCACAGCGCGTACGCTCTGATTGAGCGTGATAAACGCGTCAATTAATCGTCGCAATAGAAATAAAAACAGCCCGCATGCGGGCTGTTTTACTTTGATCGGCTGTCATTGCATCAATGGCTAAACATGCCTTTACGGGCATAGGGTTGTGATAGATGCAAGCCAAGTGCCACAATAATGGCACCGAGTAGCGGAAATAAAGCCGCCAGTGTAAACGTCAGTTGCCCGCCCAGGTATTGTAAGGCAAACCCTCCCAGCAAACCACCCAGCGCCCCGCCGATGCCATATGCCACACTGTTATAAATGGCCTGCCCTTTGGCCTGGTGGCGGCCATTAAAATATTGCGTCACGACTTCTACTGATGCCGCATGGAAACTGCCAAAAGTGAAGGCATGCATGGTTTGCGCCAGCAACAATAACCATAAGTGATCCGGTACCAGGCCCATCATGGTGAACCGCACCACGCCAATCAGCAGGCTCGCCAGCAAAATGGTTTTGAGTTTAAAGTGTGTCATGATCCAAGGCATCTTGATAAAAATGCCAATTTCGCAAATCACGCCCAGTCCCCATAACCAGCCTATCATGCCTTTGCTGTAGCCATGCTCAGCCAGGTAGATAGAGTAAAAGTTGTACATCAGACCATGCGCTGTCACCATCATGGCGCAACCCACCAGCAACGAAATCACGGCAGGCTGCTTCAATATTTGCCACACGGAGAAATCGTCATGTGCATGCGGCGGCACATGCGCTTCAGGCAACTTCCACGTCAGTCCAAACAAGGTACATTGCACCAGTAAAATAAACCAGAGCAGGCTGCCAATACCAAACCAGTCAGTCAGATATCCCAACAGTACCGAGGCAAAAATAAAGCCCCACGAGCCCCACAAGCGGATTTTGCTGTAATGGCCGTTAGTGCTGGCCAAATGCGCCAGTACCAGTGACTCTGACAATGGCAAGGTCGAGCTGGTAAACAAACTGAGGGCGATCATCACTACAAACATGGTGGTGAAATCATGCGCCCAGAAAATGGCGATAAATCCGAGCAAGCCAAGAAAAGCAGTGGTGCGTATCCAGCGTACACGCTGTCGTGTGTGATCCGCCAGCCAGCCCCACAAATTAGGCGCCACAATACGGCTGAGCTGGAACAAGGACATCAGAATGCCAATATCGGCCGGGGAAAAGGATTCTGCGGTCAGGTACAAGCCCCAGTAAGGGACAAACGCACCGACAAAGAAGTAATAGATAAAATAGAAACGCGAGAGATTAAAGTGTAAGGCGTGACTCATAACATACTCGCGCGTTGGTAAATATCGCCCAAGACTGTGCCTGGGCGTTGAAAGACATTACAGCGTCGGCACCTTGGAATGCACGTCTGCATTCTGGCCACGGTTGCGCAAGGCATGATCCATCAACACCAGCGCCAGCATAGCCTCCACGATCGGCGTCGCACGGATGCCGACACATGGATCGTGGCGACCAGTGGTTTGCATCATCACCGCCTCACCTGCCTGGTTGATAGAATGCCTTTGTTGCGGAATGCTGGACGTTGGCTTGAACGCGACATTGACCACGATGTCCTGGCCACTTGATATCCCACCCAAAATGCCTCCGGCATGATTGGTAGCAAAACCTTGAGGTGTCAGTTCATCGCTGTGCACGCTACCACGCTGGGCAATTGAAGCAAAACCAGCACCAATTTCTACGCCTTTCACAGCGTTAATGCCCATCATGGCGTGCGCAATATCGGCATCCAGGCGGTCAAATACAGGCTCGCCCAAGCCGACCGGCACTTTCTCGGCTACCACGGTAATCTGTGCACCCACTGAGTCGCGCTCGCTGCGGATCTGGTCCATATAGGCTTCCAGTTGCGGCAAGATCTCGACATTGGGTGAAAAGAAGGCATTGCCTTCTTGCGCCAGTGCATCCCAGTTCACAAACGGAATCTTGATTTCGCCAATCTGGCTTAAATAACCGCGAATCTGCACGCCGTATTGTTGCTTGAGCCATTTTTTGGCAATCGCACCAGCCGCCACGCGCACAGCAGTTTCACGCGCACTGGAGCGGCCACCACCACGGTAATCGCGGATGCCATATTTTTGCGTATAGGTATAATCCGCATGGCCGGGACGGAAGGTATCCATGATTTTGCTGTAATCTTGCGAACGCTGGTCAGTGTTGCGGATCAACAAGCCAATTGGTGTGCCCGTGGTTTTACCTTCAAACACGCCAGACAGAATTTCCACTTCGTCCGCCTCAGCGCGCTGGGTCACATGGCGCGACGTCCCCGGTTTGCGGCGGTCGAGGTCCACTTGCAAATCTGCCGCACTCAGCTCCAGCCCAGGCGGGCAACCATCGACAATGCCGCCAATGCCTGGGCCATGTGACTCGCCAAACGAGGTCAAGGTAAACAAGGTGCCGATGGTATTGCCAGACATGCGATTTTCCCACTGAATAATTTTCTTTATTTTAGCATAGACTGGCCAGCCACCTGTTCGCGGGTTGATTTCCCGCCGGTGAACGCTTATGCTGGAACGGCAATTTTACCTGGGATGACAATGGCAAAACGTAAACATACGCACCGTAAGCACAGACTGCTGGGCGCCGATAACCCGGCACTCATCGAGAACCCTGCAGGTCCGCCCCTACCTGCTGCCTGTATCCACAAAATTTGCTACAACGCGCAAGATATCCTGTCCGCCCAGCTCACCATGCAGGAGATCGTCAATTGGCAGCCACCCGCCGGGCATGTCGCCTGGATCAATGTGCATGGCGTACTTGATATTCCCTTGTTACAAGCGGTCGCCCGCCGGTTCAAATTGCACCCGCTGGTACTGGATGATATTTTAAATACCGAGCAGCGGCCTAAACTCGACACCTATCCGGACTACCTGTTTCTGGAAACACGCCTGTTTTACTACGATACAGAAAGCATGAGCGTCAGCTCTGAGCAAATCAGCATGGCTTTGGGACGTGAGTGGCTGCTCACTTTCCAGGAAAGACCTTCCGGCAGTTTTGAACCAGTGCGCGAACGCTTGCGCCAAGGCCAGGCATTATTGCGCCAGAGCGGCCCTGACTATTTATGCTACGCCCTGCTGGATAGCCTGATGGAACGTTACTTTCAGGTGCTGGAAGCCATTAATGAGGATGCCGAGCAACTTGAAAACCAATTACTGGATCGCCCCAGCCCAGAAGACTTGCAAAATATCCACCGCCTCAAACATGTCACGATACAGCTGCGGCGCGCGGTGTGGCCATTGCGTGAAGTACTGAATAGCCTGATTCGTAATGAACACGGATTTTTTAGTCCGCAAACGGTGCCTTATTTGCGTGACCTGTATGACCATACCGTGCATTTCACAGAATCACTGGAAGCGATTCGCGACACCTTAAGTGGCCTGATGGATATATACATGACCAGCCTCAGCCAGCGCGTGAATCTGGAGGTGCGTGCGCTGACCGTCGTCGCCATGCTGTTTATGCCTGCCACCCTGATTGCCGGGATTTTTGGCATGAACTTTAACGAAATGCCGTGGTTAAAAGACCCCGATGGCTTTTGGTGGGCAATATTGATGATGTTACTGATTGCGGTGGCGATGTTGCTGGTGTTCTGGCGACGGCAATGGCTGAGTAGCCGCCGCGATTCTTAGCAGCTTAAGCGGCCAGCAGTTCAGGGCGTGGCAATTGCTTGATCACATCCTGCAACTCGTAATACAACGCCATGTAATCTTGCGCGGCAGCACTGTCGGCATCATACTCAAACACGTGTTGTCCCATGCGCGCACTCTCGGCCAATGCGGCATGCTCATGTATCTTGCTGATCAGCACCTCGCTGCCAAACAGGCGGCGCATTTCCTGCTCTACCTCAGTGGCCATCGCCTTGTGTTTATCGGCACGCGTGAGTAAATAGCGGCGCTGTATTTTCCGTTTTAATACTGGTTGCAAGGCATTCAGTGCCTTATCCATCTTAACGGCAGAATTGATTGACAGATAGTCGGTGGACACCGGTACCAGCACCAGATCACTGGCAAATACTGCACTCAGTGAAATCACGCCAATACACGGGCAACAATCCATAAAGACTTCCAGCGCCGGTTGTGCGTCTTCGAGAACGCGCAAGCCTTGGCCCAGCCGGCCTAATGTCGCCGGGCCACGACCAAACTGTGAGTCGACCTTCATTAATTCAGAGTTGGCCGGAATCAATTGCAGGCCATTACGTAAAGGCTGGCACAAGGTATCCAGTGGTGTCGCATCCTGATAAAACCTGAACAAGTGCTGCTGCAGATCAAGGCCGGTGTGCTTGTACATCTCGGTGAGCCTGGCTTGAGGATCCATATCCAGCAAGGCTACCTGACGCTTTTTACGATAACTGGCAGCGGCCAGATTAAGTGCAGTGGTGGTCGCACCCACTCCCGCCTTCTGATTAAAAATAGCAATTTTCAACATGATCAAGTTTGCTCGGCACGGTGTTAAACATCAAAATGTTGCAAGCGATGCATGTCATCATAAACGATGTTGACAGCAGAGACCACCCCGCTCGCGGCGAGCTTGTGCATGGAGAATGTGCAGGTAGAAAAAAAGAAACCCGCTAATGCGGGTTAAAAGGGGGTTTGGATCAGGAGGAAATCAATGCTAGTCGTTGAAGATCAACTAAACCAGCCATCAAACAAAACATTTTGTGTTTCGTTTAAAGATGAGTCCAGTATAGGGAGGAGTTATTGCAGTAATTTGACCAAGCTGTAACTGAATTGTAAAAGGCAAAATTCAATTGTTATTAAATTGTAACTTTAATAAAAACAACAACTTGCAGACACCGTTTAACGCAAAACGGTAAAAAAAGAAGTGGCCAATAGTTTAGCAGGGTTTTACCCGCCAGACTATCGGCCACCCTGTGACAAATTGATTAACTGAAAAAGTCGCGCGCTTTATCTACCCAGCTTTTATTCTTGGGGCTGTGTTTGCCCGCATCAGCCTGGGTGCTGCTTTCAAATTCACGCAACAGGTCTTTCTGTTTTTCTGTCAGACGCACCGGGGTTTCAACCACTACATGTACCATCAGGTCACCATGCTCGCTGGAACGTAACGGTTTGATGCCTTTGCCGCGCAAGCGGAACACGCTACCTGTTTGTGTTTCAACCGGGATTTTCATCTTGGCTGCGCCATCCAGCGTCGGCACTTCAATTTCACCACCCAACGCTGCGGTGCTAAAACTGATCGGCATTTCGCAATGCAGGTTTGCGCCTTCGCGCTGGAAAATCGGATGTTCCTTGAGATGCACGACAACGTACAAGTCACCGGTTGGTCCACCATTGACACCCGCCTCGCCTTCGCCACTGAGGCGGATACGATCGCCTTCGTCGACACCGGCCGGGATTTTAACGTTCAAGGTTTTGTTTTGTTTCACACGGCCACCGCCATGACAGGTTGGGCAAGGCTCTTTCACCATTTTGCCAGTGCCATGACATTTAGGGCAAGTTTGCTGCACAGAGAAGAAACCCTGCTGCATGCGCACCTGGCCATGACCATTACACGTGGTACACGTGACAGGCGAGGTGCCTGGACGCGCACCCGAGCCATGACAGGTTTCGCAGCTGGTTTGCACCGGGATACGAATCTTGGTTTCGGTGCCTTTGGCGGCATCTTCGAGTGAAATTTCCAGGTTGTAACGCAAGTCAGCGCCACGATACACGTTAGAACGCTGATTACGCGCACCGCCGAAAATATCACCAAAAATATCGCCGAATGCGTCACTGAAATTGCCGGAGTTAAAGCCGCCAAAACCACCGCCCATGCTAGGGTCAACCCCGGCGTGGCCATACTGGTCATAGGCGGCACGCTTTTGGTCATCGCTCAGAATCTCATAAGCCTCTTTGGCTTCTTTAAAGCTTTCTTCGGCTTTCGGGTTATCCGGGTTACGGTCAGGGTGAAACTTCATGGCCAGCTTCTTAAAGGCTTTTTTAATTTCCTCTTCGCTGGCGTCACGGTTTACACCTAACACTTCGTAATAATCTTTTTTTGCGGCTGCCATAGTTTTTCCGTTTAATGCGCTTGCGCCATAAAGACAAACACACCCGCGATCAGCGTAGTGTGTTTGCCGGCATCATTGAAAAAAGGGCGAGCACCTAAATACTCGCCTCTTTCAAGCTTAGTCTTTCTTCACTTCTTCAAACTCGGCATCCACTACATCGCCTTCAACCGTTTTTTCGCCTTCTGCTTGCTGTGCGCTCTCGGTGTTAGCCTGCGCCTGTTGTTCAGCGTAGACTTTTTCACCCAGTTTTTGCGAAGCTTCCATCAAGGCATTGGTTTTGGCTTCGATCACTTCTTTATCATCACCATCCTTGGCCACCGCTTCCAGCTCTTTAATCGCGTCCTCGATCTTGGCTTTTTCATCGGCTTCAATCTTGTCGCCATGTTCAGCCAGCGATTTTTTCACGCTGTGCAATACGCTGTCAGCCTGGTTACGGGCATCGACCAGTTCACGCAGTTTTTTGTCTTCATCAGCATATTTAGCGGCATCTTCTTCCATGCGCTGAATTTCTTCTTCGGACAATCCAGAGTTGGCCTTGATAGTGATCTTGTTCTCTTTGCCGGTCGCTTTATCTTTGGCAGACACGTGCAAAATACCGTTGGCATCGATGTCAAACGTCACTTCAATTTGCGGCATGCCGCGTGGTGACGGTGGAATGTCACTCAGGTTAAACTGACCCAGGCTCTTGTTGCCAGACGCCATTTCGCGCTCACCTTGCAGCACATGAATGGTCACTGCGTTCTGGTTGTCTTCAGCAGTCGAGAACACTTGTGACGCCTTGGTAGGAATTGTGGTGTTTTTCTTGATCAGCTTGGTCATCACGCTGCCCAGCGTTTCAATCCCCAGTGACAATGGAGACACGTCCAGCAGCAACACGTCTTTAACGTCACCTTTCAATACGCCACCCTGAATCGCAGCACCTACCGCTACGGCTTCGTCCGGGTTCACATCTTTACGTGGTTCTTTGCCAAAAATCTCTTTCACTTTTTCTTGCACTTTTGGCATACGGCTTTGACCGCCGACCAAAATCACGTCAGAAATATCAGAAGGAGACACGCCCGCATCTTTCAATGCCGTTTTGCACGGTGCAATGGTGCGCTCAATCAACTCTTCAACCAGGGACTCCAGTTTGGCACGGGTGATTTTCACCACCAAGTGCTTAGGACCGCTAGCATCCGCCGTGATGTAAGGCAGGTTCACTTCAGTTTGCTGTGCGCCGGACAATTCGATCTTGGCTTTTTCAGCCGCTTCTTTCAAACGCTGTTTGGCCAGCAAATCGTTGCGCAGGTCCAGACCGTTCTCTTTTTTGAATTCGTCGGCCAAAAAGTCGATGATGCGGTTATCGAAGTCTTCACCACCCAAGAAGGTGTCACCGTTGGTGGACAACACTTCAAACTGGTGTTCGCCGTCGATTTCAGTAATTTCGATAATCGAAATATCAAATGTACCGCCACCCAGGTCGTAGACAGCAATCTTGCGGTCACCTTCCTGTTTATCCATACCGAACGCCAAAGCTGCTGCGGTTGGCTCGTTGATGATACGTTTCACATCCAGGCCAGCAATACGGCCTGCATCCTTGGTTGCCTGACGCTGGCTGTCGTTAAAGTAAGCCGGTACGGTAATCACGGCTTCAGTCACTTCTTCGCCCAGGTAATCTTCAGCGGTTTTTTTCATTTTGCGCAAGACTTCAGCGGAGATTTGCGGTGGCGCCTGTTTGTTGCCACGCACTTCTACCCACGCGTCACCGTTGTCTGCTTTAGCAATGGTGTAAGGCATCAGGTCGATGTCTTTTTGCACTTCTTTTTCGTCAAAACGACGGCCGATCAAACGCTTGACCGCAAACAGGGTATTTTTAGGGTTGGTCACTGCCTGGCGTTTTGCCGGGGCGCCGACCAGAATCTCGCCATCTTCCTGATAAGCGATGATAGAAGGCGTGGTACGTGCACCTTCCGCATTCTCAATCACGCGTGGCTTGCCACCTTCCATCACGGCGACGCAGGAGTTGGTTGTCCCCAAGTCGATACCGATAATTTTTGCCATATTATATGTTCCTTAAATTCGTTAATCTTTAATCTGCTGATGCAGTGAACATTGGGATGCTGTGAAAGATTTCAAGCCCCTGTTCTTTAAATGGTTTTTAGTTTTACTTGGCCTGAATCACCGTGACCAAGGCTGGACGCAATACACGCTCATTCAGGCTGTAGCCTTTTTGCAGTACGCTCAACACGGTATTCGGCTCACCTTCGGCAGGCACCATGCTGATGGCCTGATGCTTGTTCGGGTCAAACTTTTCGCCCAGCGGGTTAATTTCAGCAATATTGAATTTCTCGAACACGCTGAGCAGTTGCTTGGCTGTCAGCTCGACGCCGTTTTTATAACTGGCCACGTCTTCGCTTTCAACCGCCAAAGCTGCATCCAGGCTATCTTTCACTGCCAGCAGTTCACCACTGAATTTTTCCAGCGCAAACTTGCGGGCCTTATCAATATCATCCGCAGCACGGCGACGGATATTTTCACCTTCGGCTTTGACATACAACACTTGCGCTTTGGCTTCCTCCAACGCGGCTTCCAGGGCCACAATGCGTGCTTCGTGTGCATCGGCCACGCTGGCTTGCACCTCTTCATGCACGGCGGATTCGTTTACTGGCACCTCGGAAGGTGTATTTGGTTCTTGCATGGGGCTCCCCTTCTTATTCAACACTATTCACCATGAGAGGTTTCTATCGAAACATTTTTCTCTCAATATCTTTCCAAGGTTGGGGATGCCCCTACTGATTTCAAGGGTAAAGCGTGAATTTGTGTATGATTTTTCAAATGTGACCGGGAATCTAGCGCACCATGGCCGAGACTTCAGCAATCACCTCTGCCACAGCAGGCAGTTGCCCTTTGCCTCCCAAATTGACGGCAGCTGCCACGCGCCCGCCCGCCACGCCGGTAAACGCAGGCTCGGTATCGGTATAAATAGCAACGATGGGGATATCCAGCGCCGCAGCCAGGTGTGATAAACCGGTATCCACCCCCACAGCGAAGCGCACTTGCGGCATCTGGCTGGCGAGTTGTTGCAGGCTGAGCTTAGGCAGCACCAGCGCTTGCGGTACTTGGGCTTGCGAGACTAGCGCCGCAATTCTTTCTGCACGCGCTTTTTCGCTATCACTGGCCCAAGGCAACCACATATGCAAACCTTGCCTGGCATAGTGCTGCCCCAAAGCCACCCAGTGCTCTTCAGGCCATAACTTGCTATCACGGCTAGTCGCATGCAGCGCCAGAAAAGCCTCGGCTGGCGCGTGCTGACCCAGGCCTGCCAACCCATAAGCAGGCTTATTGTGCGGCACGGCATAACCGAGCGCCAGCGCTGCCAGCGTGCGCATACGCACGACAGCATGCTGTCGATAACTAATGGCATACCGATGCTGGTAAAACCGGCTGGCCAAGGGCTCACGAATGGAGTGTTTGTCGTAACCATGGCGCGGCCCACGGGCCCAAGTCGCCATCACGGCGCTTTTCACCAACCCCTGTAAATCCAGCACCAGATCATAAGGCTGAGCAGCGACGGCCTGTTTCACGGCTGCAATTTCACGCCAGGTCTGGCGACGCCACCACTGTTTGCGCCAGCGACGCACGGCGACGGTAAACACTTGCGCTACACGTGGATGCAGGCGCGGAATATCGGCAAAGCTGGCCTCTACCAGCCAGTCAATATGCGCATCAGGAAAGTGTTGCAGGATATCCTCAACAACAGGCAGGGCGTGAATCACGTCGCCCATAGAGGTGGTTTTGACAATCAGGATGCGTTTCATGGCCGCTATTTTCGCATACAATGCCATCGCATGAAGTTTGCGTTTCTTATATTCAAATACTTTCCTTACGGCGGTGTGCAGCGCGATATGCTGCGCATTGCCAGAGACTGCGTCGCCCTCGGCCATGAGGTCACCATCTTCACCGGCGAATGGCGTGGTGACTTGCCGCCAGGCATTGATGTCCACTTGTTAAAAGCCCGTGGCTGGCTGAATCATCACCGCCATCAGTCATTGATCCGGCAAATGCAGCAAGCCGTGGCGCAAGGGCATTTTGACCGCGTGGTCGGTTTTAACCGCATGCCGGGGCTGGATGTGTATTTTGCCGCCGACCCCTGCTATGCCGAACGCATGTACCACGAGCCCTGGTACAAAAAACTGTCTGGCCGCTATCGGTTTTTTTCAGCCATGGAAAATGCCGTGTTTGGCAAACAGGCTTCTACCCATATTTTGTTACTCAACCAGCATGACCAGGCTATGTTTCAGCGCTGGTATGGCACAGACAATGCGCGTTTTCACCTGATCCCACCCAATATTCCACTGCAGCGTTTCAACAGCCTGGCGGCCCAGGATCACCGCACGTATGTGCGCAACACGTTTAACCTGCCTGACGATGCGATTGTGTTGCTGACAGTAGGGTCGGCATTTATACGCAAAGGGGTAGACCGCGCGATTGATGCCTTGAGTAGCCTGCCAGATGCGCTGAAACAACGCTGCTGGTTATTAGCCGTCGGTGAATTTGAGTCCAGCAGCAATATGCACGCTTACGCTGCGCAACGCGGTGTGGCCGAACGCTGCATAGAAGCAGGCGGCAGGCCGGATATTCCAGCTCTGATGCTGGGTTGTGACTTGCTGATCCATGCTGCGCGCTCTGAATTGGCCGGGATTGTACTGATTGAAGCCATGACCGCGGGCCTGCCATTACTGGTCAGCGGGGTATGCGGTTATGCGGGGTATGTGGCAGAAGCCCAAGCAGGTAAAGTACTGGCGGAGCCTTTTAGCCAGACGGAATTGAATCACACATTACTGGATATGCTGCGCCAGTTAGTCACAGAGCACTGGTCAGACAACGCCAAAGCATTTGTGCAACACATGGCGGCGGCTCAAATCGCCCATCCGGAAGCCAATATCATTGCGTCGCCATCCACAGTCGGCAAACACATTATGGCGTAGCCGGTTTACCCGGCATAAACGGCACATTGCGTAACTTGTCTGCGGCCGCTTTGCTGGCTTCACTGCGTTGCAAGGCATAGGCTTTAGCCTGCTCTAACAACGCCGCAGACGGCAAATTAGGATCTTCCGGTAACGCTGATAGCTTTTCAAAGCTTTCTTCATAAGGCGTGGCGACCTGTGCGTCAATCTGCGCCGCCATGTCATCAAAGCTGACACTACCCTCACGGCCTTCCAGTATGATCTGCCGCCATTTCTGCTGCGCTTTCTGGTCCACCTGATTGAGCTTTTGCACCTGCTTTTGTATCGCGACTTCTTGTTGCCAGCGATATTTGGGCGTAGGCAAATGGGTCACCAAGACAAACAGCGCTACCACCCATGATACGGCCGCCAACCATTGCGTCAGTGTTAATTGTTTACTGGGCACAATGGCGACCGGTAACAAAAGCGTTGCCATCACCATGCCAGTGACAAAGCCACCAATATGCGCCGAATTATCAATGCCTGGAATGATGTAGCCCATGGCAATGGTCAGGGCAGAAAACAGCAACGCACCCCAGAACAACCAACGGAATTCCTGTGCCTGCATTTGCTTTCTGCCAAACCAGACATACGCCAGCAGCGCGCCATAAATCCCGAAAATAGCCCCGGAAGCGCCACCCGATACAGCATCATTGCCTTGGATGACCAGCGACAGCAGGTTGCCACCGACGCCACTGATAAGGTAAATCAGCAGGAAACGCAGGGCACCAAACATACGCTCGACCAGTTTGCCGCCATCCCACAAGGCCAGCATATTCATGCCCAGATGCAAGGCGCCAAAGTGCAAAAACATGGCACTGGCCAACCGCCACCACTGTCCATCCGCCGTGGCCGGGGCAAAGTTGGCCCCCCAGGTCAGTTGTACGGTATTCGGAGAATGCCAGAAGCCAGCGCCGCCAAACAGCATGACGACGAACACCAGCACATTCAGAATAATCAGCAATCGCGTCATCGGCGGGACTGGTGCGCGTAACTCAATACGGGTGAGCAATGACTGATCCATTTAGTGAAGTGACTCCTGAAAAGGGACTTCTAACAAAGGTGGTTGTTGCAACCCCTCTATCAGGGTTTGCAGGTTTTCCTGTGGTCGTGACATTTGCGGGTCTATGCTGTTCGCTACCCAGCCACAGAAATCGATATTTCGCTGCTTGAGCACCTGCGCCGTGAGTAAGGCATGGTTAATACAGCCCAGCCGCATGCCCACTACCAGCAATGCTGGTAGATTCAATGCCTGAATCAAATCGGCAATGGTTTGGCTGGCGTTAAGTGGCACCAGCAAACCGCCCGCGCCTTCAACAATCACCACATCCGCCATAGTGGCCAGTTGTGTGTAGGCCGCTTGAATGACGTTAAAATCGATCTCAACCCCCGCCTGGGCGGCGGCGATATGTGGGGCAATGGCTGGCTCGAAACAATAGGGATTAATCAACTCAGGCGGCGCGCTGACATTGGAAGCTGCCGTTAATTGCAATACATCGTCATTTTGCCAGCGGCCATCTCGCCACTCGCAACCGGAAGCCACCGGTTTCATGCCGATCACAGTCAGGCCTTGCGCCACCAGTTGCTGCATCAAACGCACGGTGACTGTCGTTTTACCTACACTGGTATCGGTGCCGGTGACAAAAAAATGGCGTGGCAAGGTGCGCATGCTTAATCCGGATGCGCCGTTTTACGTGACATAAACTGTACCGTGCTGGTCCCCGGCTCCGTGTAAGGCTGGCTGCCAGTCCAGGCATGGACAAATACCACTTCATAGGTGGCAGGCAATTTACCGTCGCGGCGGAACGCTTCATAGCCTTGCCGCAATTGCTGTAAAAATCCTTTTCCGCTCAAGCCTTTGGCACGCCCGGCGGTGGCATTGTGGGCACCGATGGCCTTGAGGTCACGCATCAAGGATTCCACCGTATCGTAGGTCAAGGTGTAATGCATCACATCCAGCACTGGCGCGCTGAAACCGGCGCGTGTGAGCGCATCCCCGATATCATGCATATCAATAAACCGGCTGACGTGAGTATGGTCAGCACCTGAGGCGGCACGCAACTCTTTGAGCGTATCCGGCCCCAGCGTGGCGAACATCAGCAGGCCGTTAGGGCGCAATACACGGCGCCACTCTTGCAACGCGGCATCCAGATCATTACACCATTGCACGGCAAGGTTGGACCACACCATATCCACACTGGCGTTAGCCAAGGGCAGCGATTCAATATCGGCACAGACGAAACGTGGCTTGGCCCGCCAGAATTGATACCAGGGAAATAATGTGCGGCTACGCGCCAGCATGCCTTCGGCAATATCCAGCGCAATGCCCTGTGCTTTTTTAAATTGCCCGAGCAAGGCATGCAAGCCATGGCCGGTGCCACACCCGGCATCCAGGATGACTTCAGGCTCGAGTTTGACCACGTCCAGGCGGCTCAGCATTTCTTCACGCACCTGGCGCTGCAAAATAGCAGCCGCATCATACTGTTTGGCGGCACGGTGAAACGACTGCCGCATGCGCGACTTGTCGATCTGGTAAACGTCCTGCATTTAGCTACTCATTGGTGGTGATGTCAGGTCGTCAGCCATAAATGCTTCTACAGACTCGCAGAAAGCATCCGCATGCGACAGGAACGGTGCATGCGCGGCGCCGGCAATCACGCGTAACTGGGCGCGCTGCATATGCATGGCCAGCCAGTGGGCCGCTGAGAGAGGCGCCAAAGTATCACGGTCACCATGGATCAGTAAGGTCGGCTGGAACAAACGGCCAACCTCTTCACGCAAATCAGTTTGCAGCAAAATATCCAGCGCCTGGTTCAGGTTGTCTTGCGTCGGCGTGGGTTTGGCCGCAAAGGCTGTGCGTAATTGGCGCACAGTGCTACGCGCATCCTTTGCATGCATGCATTGCAAGGTCAGGAAGTTCAGCAAGGTGGCATTAAAATCCTGCTCGAAGCGCTCATTAAACTGTTCAAAATGTTTGGCCGCAATGCCGTTTGGCCAATCAGGCTTGCTGACAAAACAAGGGTTGGTCCCTACCAGAATGAGTTTTTCAACACGGTCCGGCTGGTTAAGTGCAATCTGCTGGGCCACCAGGCCGCCCAGTGACCAGCCCAGGATGGTAGACACGCCGGGAATCTCTTCGGCTACCGCTTCAGCCAGGCTGTGCAAATGGTAAGGATAAACGGGGCGGCTTTGGCCCATGCCGGGCAGGTCAACCAGGAACAAACGGTAGTTGGCAGACAGGCGCTTGACCACGCGCTCCCAGACCGCACTATTCATGCCCCAGCCATGTAACAAAACCAATGGCTTGCCCTGGCCCATGATTTCGATAAAACAACTCATGGCTGCGTCCCGGCCGGAATCTCACGCTCTGCGGCATGCAATGCAGCAATCAGTGCCCGCACATTCGCCTCACTATGCGCAGCCGACAATGAAATGCGTAAACGGGAGGTATGCGCAGGCACGGTTGGCGGACGAATGGCAGGCACCAGAATACCGCGCGCCTGTAAATATTGACTCAGTGCCAGCGCCTCGTGGGTATCACCCACCACCAGTGGCTGAATCGCCGTCTCCGACGGCAGCAGGTGCCAGCGTGAGAGTGACAGCTCACTTTTGAGCAAGGCAATCATGTCAAACAATTGCTTTCTGCGCGCATCCCCGTGCTCAATTTCCTTGACCGAAGCCAGCAATGCGGCTGACAGCGGCGGCGGTGCCGGGGTGGTATAAATATAGCTATTAGCGTACTGAATCAGGTAATCGATGACAATTTTTTCACCGGCGACAAACGCACCAGCGACGCCAGCGGCCTTGCCCAGCGTGCCCATCATGATTAATCGTGGTGACTGCAACCCTAAATGCTTGAGCGAACCGCGGCCTTGTGGGCCCAGCACACCAAAACCATGCGCATCATCTACATAGAGATAGGCATCGTAGCGCTCACAGAGTGCCAGGTAAGCAGCCAGTGGCGCAATATCGCCATCCATGCTGAACACCGCATCGGCGGTCACCAGTTTGTGGCGCGCCGTGCTGGCTTGCAGTAGTTTCTCCAGCGCAGCCACATCGTTGTGCGCAAAGCGGTGATGTGTGGCACGTGATAAAAACGCGCCGTCATTGAGGCAAGCATGATTAAGCTTATCGGAAAACACCGCATCGTCACGGCCCATCAAGGCACTGATGACGCCAATATTGGCCATATAGCCAGTCGAGAACAGCAAGGCGGCCGGTTGACCGACAAACGCCGCCAACGCCTGTTCCAACTGGTCATGGTAACGGTGATGGCCGGTAATCAGGTTGGAAGCCCCGCTGCCCACACCCGCCTCTGCCGCAGCTTCTTGCAGCGCAGTCACCAGCGCAGTATCGTTCGCCAGGCTCAGGTAATCATTGCTGCAAAATGACAGAAATGGCTGGCCATTGGCGGTAATATGCTCGGCCTGTGGCGAATCCAGCAAACGGCGCTGACGCATCAGGCCCAGTGTTTGCCGCTTATCCAGATCGGCGCGTAAAGACTCCAGCAAATCGCTCATTAGATCTTCTTCAGGCCAAGTTTGCTGAATAAAGCGTTATCCGACTCCACTTCCGGGTTACCTGTCGTGAGTAATTTTTCACCGTAGAAAATACTGTTGGCACCGGCGTGGAAGCACAAAGCCTGTACCGCTTCGCCCATGCTTTGGCGGCCTGCTGACAAGCGCACAAAACTGGTTGGCATGGTGATACGCGCAATCGCGATGGTACGTACAAATTCCAGCGGATCCAATGGATCTGTACCATGTAATGGCGTGCCTTCTACCTGTGTCAGCAAGTTAATCGGTACGCTCTCTGGCGGTTGCTCCATATTGGCCAATTGTGCGACCAGGCCTGCACGTTGCGCACGGCTTTCGCCCATGCCGATGATGCCGCCACTACAAACATTGATATTCATGCTGCGCACGCGATCCAGCGTATCCAGGCGGTCCTGGTAAGTGCGGGTGGTAATCACATCACCATAAAACTCTGGCGCCGTATCCAGGTTGTGGTTGTAGTAATCCAGCCCGGCCTCTTTCAGCTGCTCGGCCTGGCCGTCTTTAAGCATGCCCAGCGTGGCGCAGGTTTGCAGGCCCATCGCCTTCACTTCAGAAATCATTTTTAACACCGGATCCAGGTCACGCTGTTTGGGGCCACGCCAGGCAGCACCCATGCAGAAGCGGCTGGCACCACTGTCTTTAGCGGCTTTGGCGGCAGCCAGCACGTCGTCCAGCTTCATCAATGGCTCATTTTCCACCTCGGTATGATAGCGCGCGGCTTGCGGGCAATAGCCGCAATCCTCAGAGCAACCACCGGTTTTAATCGATAGCAAAGTACTCACTTGCACCGCATTCGGGTCAAAGTGTTCTCTGTGTACCGTCTGGGCTCTGTGCAGCAAGTCATTGAATGGCAGTTCAAACAGTGCCATGATGTCTTCTACGCGCCAGCGCTCAACCGTCGGGTGGCACGCAGCCGAAGGTTTCAAGCCATCCAGGTTAATGATAGAGGTTTGTATTTCGCTGCCACAAGCGGCAGCAGAGGTTTGTTGTTCCATAAATACCACGCAATGAAATTGTATGAATAATCCGGGCGAATTATATGTTGTTTAAAATATGACGTGAAAAAATTTTACAATAGATTAAAATTTAATCACATCCAACTTTACCAGCAACTACAACAATGGCTTGGTTCAAGCTTGCCCTGTGTACTGTGTGATGCACCAGCCACCGCAGATAGCGCTCGCAAGTCAGCACTTTGCAGTCACTGCTTTGACTTGCTGCCCTGGTATACCTCGCCACGCTGTGCGCAATGCGCACTCCCCACCTCATCAGGCGCACTGTGCGGCATCTGCCTGCAGCATGCGCCAGCCTTTGATCATACGCTGACGCCATTCCGGTACGCCTATCCGTTGAATCGCCTGCTGCATCAATTCAAATACCATCAACAATTGTCTTTGGGCAATGTGCTGGCAAACAGCCTGCTCACACAAGTGTCGATTTTCGCAGAGACCGCACGACCACAGGTGGTGATGGCCATGCCCATGCACATCAACCGCGTTAAACAGCGCGGATTTAATCATGCGCTGGAATTAGCCAAACAGGTGCATCATCATTGTGGCATCGTTTTAGATCTTGAAGGCTGTGTACGTGTGATTGATACGCCGACACAGGCAGGCATGGATATGAAAACCAGAACACGCAATTTGCGCGGCGCATTTGCCACGCACCGCTCATGGCAAGGCCAGCATGTGATGATTGTGGATGATGTGATGACCACGGGTGCCAGCATGCACGCGGTGGCCAAAGTATTAAAGCAGGCCGGGGCAACGCAGGTGACGGCGCTGGTGCTGGCCCGCACCTTGAAAAATGAAGCGTGACGGATGTTACTCGCTACGCACGACTGCAACGCCACCCAACTGGCGGATACGCTGCCCGACAAACTCTGACAAACGATCACTTAACGGCAGGTTATAAGCTTGTTGCAACTGCTGCAAGGCCTGTGCAGGCTGGCCCGCCGCTTGCAAAGAAATAGCATAAGCCACTATCCACTGTGCATGCCCGGGCCGCAACACGTTGGCGCGATCAAAGTGCGGTAAAGCGGCGGCATGCTGCCCGGTCTGCTGATAGGCCATGGCCAGCATCCATTGCGACTCTGCATCCTGTATCAACAGGTTGGCAACCGGCTTCAGCGTTTGCAATACGGCTTCAGGCTGAGCATGCGACAACTGCCATTTGGCCAGTGACTTGGATAAGCCAATTTGCCCCGGAAACTGCTTGATTCCGGCTTGCAGTACAGCCACCGCTTCCGGCTCCTGCTTGGACTCGAACAAATAAGTTGCCAGCAACTGTCGCGCATCCTCTGACTGCGGATACGTCGTTAAGGCCTGGCGCAAGATGACCAGTGCTTCATTCAAACGCCCTTTTTGCTCTTGGTCTACAGCGCGTTGAATCAGCAAGTTCACTTCTTGCTCGGGACGTATCTGCTTGTTCACCACACCGCGAGGACCTGACTCATCCTCACTGTTTTTAGCGAGTTTGACGGCATTGCCTGGCTCAATGGCAGTCACTACAGGGTTGGCTGCCGTACCTTCAGCGGGGTTAATCGTAAACTCCCCCTCCACTTGCGGCGGTATGGTTTTAGCGCTGACCGGTTTAGTCACCACCGGCTTAAGAGATGGTTGTGCAATGTCTTTCACTGGCGTTTGCCACGCGCTAAATAATGCTTTGGTGAACTGCGGATGCGACCAAGCTGGACTGTCGGCAGTGGCAACCGCGGCCGCCGTGCTGATCTCTGCCCCGGCGGCTGGCACAACAGGGATTGCTACCGCTGACGGCACTGGCTGTTCAACCACTGGCTTCGGATCAAGGCGTGCCACCAGCATTGGCCAATTGACCAGCAATGCGCCGATCAGCGTCAAGAACAACAGCCCCCATACCAGTTTACCGATCCAGGCCGTGGCAACTGATCCTGAATGGGATAACACTGGCTTGACCTGCCCAGCCCAGGCATTGCCAGCGCTGGCATCAAGCGTTGCCCCGCCTTGACGGGCCTCAACATTTTGCAATACCTGATTAATTAAGCTCAAGTGCTTCCCCAATAGTTAACTAACGACCCAGACCTGCCATGGCCGTATGTAATGTCACCCACCATTTAAAGCCATGCCCTAACCAGCGATGCTGCGCCTTGACGCTTGCCTGGGTATCCATAATGGCGGCCCTGACATCTTCTGCGGAGACGCCTTGCTGACCACGCCCAAATGCCGACAGCAAAGATTTATGCGCCAGGATATTCAGCAGCCTGGGAATACCATTGGCATAGCGGTAGAGCAAACGCAGGCTGGCAGGCGTAAACACCATGCCTCCCTGATACCCAGCAATATGCATACGATGATTCAGGTAAAACCCCAATTCTGACCACTGCAGGCCTTTGAGGTGATACTCGAAGCCAATACGCTGACGTAACTGGCGAATGGAGGGATGATTAATGCGCTCTTCCAACTCCGGCTGGCCAAAAATCACTACTTGTATCAATTTGCGCTTCTCGGTTTCGAGGTTGCTCAGCAGGCGCAAAGCTTCCAGTGTTTCCAGCGGCATGGCTTGTACTTCGTCCAGGCACACCACCACGTGGCGGCCTTCATCAGCAAATGTGAGTAGCTTGCGGTTAAGCGCATCAATCATGTCATGATGGGTAAAATCAGGCTTGAACGCCACGCCAAACTCAGTCGCCAGCGTCATCAGCAAGGCATGTGGATCAAGGTAAGGATTGGGGATAAATGCCACCTTGCAACTGGGCGCCAACGCCTTGAGCAGGCGGCGGCACAACAAGGTTTTACCGGTACCCACTTCACCGGTAATTTTGACAAAGCCTTCGCCGGACTGAATCGCAATCAATAGCGTATTCAGCGCCTCTTGCAGGCTACGCGTTGCATAATAAAAACTGGTATCCGGGGTGATGGTAAACGGATATTCCTTCAACCCAAAATGCTGCAGGTACATGCCCGCTCCTAAAAACTGGTATCACTCTTCAGTTTATCAACCCGGTCCTGACTATCAAGCATATCTTGCGCCCAGCTTTCGCCACTACGCACCACGGTCGATTTCAGCAAAATAACCAGTTCAGTTTTGGTGCTGGCGAGATCTTTCTGGCGGAATAAGTTACCCAGGAACTTCACATCCCCCAGGCCAGGCACTTTGGTACGGGTATTGTCGACAGTTTCAGACATCAGGCCACCAATGGCAATCACGCTGCCATCTCTGGTACGCACAATGCTGTCTGTTTCGTTAATGTTAGACGACGCCGTTGGAATGGTGTAAGTCCCGCCGTTGGCACTGGACAAAGTCACAGTCCGGTTCACTTGTGTCACATCACTGATAAACGGATGCACGTGCAGAATAATATTGTCATCCCTATCAATCTGCGGTGTCACGTCCAGTGAAATACCAGAGAAGTATGGTTGCAGCTGAATATCCGGTGTCACAATCGCGCCACCTGTTGTTGTTGTCACATTGGTTTTCACGTTAGTGACATAAAAAGCGTCATTACCCACCTTGAGCACGGCTTTCTGGTTATTAATGGTCGCAATACGCGGACTGGAAAGCACTTCTACATTCCCTTGTGTTTCGAGGAAGTTCAATAAAGCCGAAAAGCCTTTGCCCTGCACCGCCAGCGCGAACATTGAGCCGCCAAGAGAAGTGACAGCGTTATTACTTAATGCACCAGGCTCAGTCGTCGTCACGGTGCCATTGGTTAAATCGCCAGTTTCACTCAATGAGGCATTGCCATTGATGTTACCAAAGGTCACATCGCGGCCACGGGTATGTCTGGCGGCTGCCCAGTTAATACCTTGTTGCGAGTTTCTGTTTAACTGCACCTTGATGATTTTGGCTTCCAGAATCACCTGGCGGTCTACGGTCACCTGCATCAGGCTCAAAAACTTCTCAACCTGGCGGATTTCTTTAGGCATAGCTTTCACCATGATCAGGCCAGACTGCGCATTAATCACGACTTTACGGCCGTTTTCTTCACCAATCAGGCTGCTCAGGGAACCGGCAACTTCGTCCCAGAAGTCATTATTGGTACGCATACTCACATCAGAGGCATACACTTGCAGATTAGACGCGCCAGAACTCCCACTGCCTGCTGCGGTGCCAGTACCCGTACCGCTACCTGTCCCTGATCCGGTCATGGCTGCCGCCTGACCAGCTACGCCTGCCGCGCCACCGGCACCAGAGCCACTGGCAGTACCAGAGGTCACGCGCGTTGCGGAAGTGCCTCTACGCGCACCCGTAATGTAATTCACCTGGAACACACGAGTCTGCAAAGTTTGCGGCTCGACAAAAATCTGCTTGCCACTCATTTTGTATTCATAGCCATACAAATCACGCAAGGCATTGAGGGCTTCAAACAAGGTCACATCGCGCAAGTTGATTGAAATCTCACCTTTAAGCTCCGGGCTCAATGCAATGCTGTAAGGGCTGCCAGACACAATGCCCATCAATACCTGAGCGGCAGGTGCTTTGTTCACTACCAGGTCAAACCTGGGCTCAACGCGTTTGGCTAATGCTTTGGGCGGCTCAATCTTGAGTGGTTCGAACAATTCATCTGTGACCTCTTTCGGCGGTGGCGTCACCTGCGCTTGAGCCTTGGCCGCTGATGTCGCCAATTCGTTCTGAATTTTAGGGTTAATCGATGTATTGGGGGGCGCAAACGGATTACTGGTACATCCAGCCAACCCGGCACCTATCATCATCAAACCCAAGGTATTCACAAATGTTTTCATAGCAGTCTCTCTATTGATGTTCCCTTGCTTATCCCGTTAAGCGGGACCTGCAAGTGTTTGTCACTTTATTTCTCAATCTTTGTTCTTTTAATTTTTTTGGCCGTTTTTTTGATGCCTGCCAATGGCTGCACTGGTTCCATAAAACTGGACAAGCCCATCCTGAGTACTTTCTTCTCGCCCAGCTTGCTGATAAACACAGCTTGCTGATTTTTTACCGACGACAATTTAAAGCCCTCGTAACTATTACCCACTTGTACCATCTGGCCATTCACCACAGCAAAACCACTCTTACCGTTTTCCTGTATCGCCGTCAGCTCCCAGGGCCTTTCTGCCTCGGCCTGCGTATTAGGCAAATATTCCATGACGGATGCCGGCGGCTTGGTTGGGTCAACCATGCCATCGGCCATTGCTGACTGTGCCAGGCCTATCATCACAACTATTATTATTAACAAGCGCATGCTAAATCCCCAACCATGCATTTTCACCACTCAGGGTATACACCTGAACCGTCAATTCGCTGTCTGGATACTGAGCCTTGAGTTCAGCACTTTCCCAGGCCAGCTTTTGCCCAATGGCTTTTAAAGATTGTGCATAAGCCATCAATGCAAAATACTTACCTTTCAGGCGCACCTTCACGGCATGCTGATACACGTGCGGCACATTCTTCCACACCTCCTCAGCATTAGCAGGTGCCGCGCCACCTGACGCAGGGTCGGCTTGTGTCTGTAATTGTTTTCTCTGCTTCTCGATAAAGTCGACCACAGGCAGTGACTGCATTTCCACCACTTGCACATCGGCATGCTGTTGCAATAGTTTTTTCAGCAATGCCACCATGTCTTGTGGCGGCACCATATAAGAAGACACCTTGACCAGATCAGCAGACTGACTGTTAATGCGCTGCGTGGCCTCGTTAATATCATGCTGCAATGCATTGGTGGCTGGCGGCGGCGCGGCCTGCGTGGCTATCGTCGTCATTTGCTCAGTCAAGGTCGTTGTATCGTTCTGGATCTTAATCACTTCCTGCTGCGTACTCGCCAGTTGCACACGCTGTGGCTCCAGCAAAAACGTATCCATCAGGCCCACCACGGCAAACAAGCCGGCGCCAAAAATCATCCAGCGCTCCCGTTGGGAAAGCGCCAGCCATTTGTTACTCACTGTCTGAAATTGCTCAAATCGCATCGGTCACTTCCCTGGCGTCGGCTGAGCTTGGGTGGTTTGACGCACAAAGTCATCCCAACTCACGCTGTTCTCGCGTTTTGCCTGGCTTTGCAAATCGCGTCCTTTTACTTCGAAGGCATATACCTGCAACTTAGCTTCTTCCTCATGCGCGTTTTGGCTCGCGGTTGCTGGCGGCGCTACCGATGCCGGGGCGGCATTACTAGCCGCATAAGGTGCACCTTTACCAGCAGGCGTTGATTCAGGCACCGCAGCAGGCGGTGATGCGGCAGCGGCAGGCGCCGTTGCTGGCGATTGCGGCCGCTGCAACTCCACTTGCTTGAATTGGATGCCGGAGAATTGCGTGCCCTCAAAAATACGTTGTGCAGACAGCAAATCCAGATACTGCGGAATAGCTTCAGACTGCAATGCCTGCCCGGTCAGTGAAATATGCTGAGTACCAGGCTCAATCCTGAAGCCAGTCAACCATAACCCTGCTTGTTGCTGTGCGGTAAAGGCACGCATGTAATCAACCAGGTGATTTGAGGCATCAGAGATGGATTGCTGGAAAATCGCCAGAATCTGCGACTGCATATCAAAGCGGCCTTTGAGGGTTTTTAACTCGACTTCAAGTTTGCTGTTATCAATTGGCGTCACGCGCTGCGCAAACTGATCCACCTTCTTCTGCATGGTTTCATATTGCGTCACGGCCTGATTGCGCTGCGTTTGCAAGGCAGCATTTTCTGCTTCAAGGCCGGTAGACAGGTAAAACATCACGCCAGCTGCCAGCACATAAATGACGACGACAAAAGGTAAATTGAACCAGTCTTTGGATTTAACCAGCCCACCTTCAAACAGGTTAATCTGCTGACTCATGCCGCCGTCTCCTGACGCAAGGCAGCGCCTAAAGCGGGTAACAGCATGGCTTGTTTTTCCAGGCTGGAGAAGTCCTGGTCGGCAGGTAGCTCGACAATATCTTCCAGGTTAAAGACATTCACCGGCACATAGAGGCTGGAGCTCAAGCCGCTGACCAGGTAGTCGCGATTCGCTACTGGCGCGACCACCAGGCGATTCAGGCTCAGGTAAGGGAACTGGCGGTCGAAACTGTCCAGCGAGCGCTGCAGCTCAAGCACCAGTTTGTCAAAGTTACTTTTAAACAACTCGCCGCGGTCATTCAGAAAATCACGATCGAGCTCAATCAGGCGCGCATGATATAACTCGCCTTTGGCCGTAAACGTCAGCAAACATCCGCGTGGCAAAATGCTGAGCGTCACCAGCGCACGGTCTTCGTGTTCGAGCAGATGGGCAATATTGCGTTGTACCAGTGCGTGCACATCGACTGACTTCACATTAAAGCCCGCCTCGGATAATTGATTACCCACCGCAGAAACGATGGCTTTTTTAGCACAAATTGCCAACATCAATGGCTGCCGATTAGCGTAAGAAGGGTCTACCGGCACATCAATGCCATCGACGACAGCTTGCTCGACCGAATAGTCCAGCAAGCCTTTCAATTTCCAGCGCAACGCAGGTTTCACTTCGTTGTCCGGCATATTCGGTTTATCAATCTGCACAATATTGTATTGGTCAACATTGAGCACCAGGTTGCACGGCAAGGTCTTGAGGTCATTTTTGGTCACAAAGTGACGCAATGTGGACGTCGCATGCAGTGGTACCTGCTCAACAGCGGCAAATGACACCACCGGCTTGGCCCCTTCGGATGGCGGCGTCAAGGCGACAGTGCTGACATGCATATCGGTGTAGCTGATACCCACTTGCTGCTTGTTCTTTTGTCGTTTAAACCATTCCATAGAGGTAAGTCTGACTTTCTAAATATTTTTTTATTTAAAATCAAAGTATAACAACCACAACTTCAAGCTTTATCGGAGATTAGTATACACAAAAAATCCCCCAGGTGAAGCCATCACCCACTGCGCTAAATAACTGATATTTCATACGTTGCCTGAATACCACTTTGTTAACGCTTGATAGTTCATTTTAACAATAGCAACTTTAGTGCCTGAGCCTATGGTTTAAACCCATGATAAAAAGAACAAAACCACCTGATTAGGTGGTTTTGTGATCGCTAGAAGTTTTCTCGCATGTAGATAATGGGCGCTTTGTAGATACCGAAGGTGGCTCGGCCAATAGGATCCGTGGTACCGAACCACGGAATTGAACCACTGGTCGCGGCTGATTGAGACGCGCTATTACATGTCATCTCGCCGCCACCAGCCGCCCTCAGATTTACCTCTAAGTCCACACTCCCAGTATTGGGAGTCGTTCCAGTAATTCCAGGCGCGCTTAAACGCATATAGAGCACACCTTTGTTCATAGAAGACGCACCAGTGAGTTGAGTCTCACAGGCATTCAAATTACCTCTGTAATTGGTCATGACAATACTTGAGAGCGGGATCGTTGTACAACTGTCATTGATATTTCGTTTAAACCCAGTTCCATTCCAGTATTGTGCCTCAATGGGAACTGACAACGGCAGCAACTCTGATCCATGCGCAGAGGTCACAGCCAAGCGACCAAACCTAAATGCTGGGTAAGTAGGATTAGAAGCTGAGAGAGTGAACACATCTACTCTGGTTGCACTACTTACCGTGACCCCACCATCAACACCGCTTGGCTGCGCAGAAATCCTAATCATCTCTGGTGGTACAGCACTCGCAGGGCGAGTGACTTTATGCCCTGCTTGCACATTTGCAATGCCAGCCCCCCAGGTGCCCGATGTGCTCACACTACTGGCAGCTATCGTCGCGCCACTCGTTATCGGTGTACCCGCATCAGTTTTCATCTGAAACGAATAATTATTCCAGTTGCTCAGGCCAAATACGGCATAGTTTCCAGTGTAATATTGAGTAGTAACATCAGCCGCATTTTTAGCCTCCAGAACGAATGGCGTGATCAAGCCAGGGTCTTGATCATAGTAGGTAAAAGTTCCGCAGCCATCTGTATAACTAGTACCCGCAGTCACTTTAAAATGATCTGGAATAAAACGGCCGATATAATTACTTACAGTCTTATTGCCGAACTTACAACCTAATTTCTTGGGTGTTCTAGTATCATCGGTATCTGCAAAAGAGTTCTCGCAATCACCATTGGCACTATCAACGGCCGCATAAGTATCATCGTAAATACCCTCTACCTTGAACCTGAAATGACCAACCTCAGAATAAGTAAAAGCTGACCCTGAACTAACGCCCAAATTCGCTGCACCAAAGGTACCATTCACTTGCCCGACAGAGGTCACACCTGCCGCATGGGTCTCCAACTTTCCGCTATCCACTTTTGGCGTCCCTGTATAAGTTAACTCATTGGTTGAAACCGTCACACTAAAAGTATCAGTTCCAGCTCTACGAACAGGGGCAGATGTATGGCTCGGTGACAGTTGTTGCGGACTCACACTAGTCACGGATAAAGATGTTGGACGTATCGCAAAGTTATCAGACGAACATCCCGTTTTAGCCAAGCCTGCATCAGTAACCTTGCATCGTAAGTTAGGGTGCGGCCTTAATATATCACTGGCACTGAAAGTAACCTTTTTACGGCCGCCATCAGAAGCTGCGAAAGTCAGAGCCTTGGTTGCAACGACGGTAGCACCGCATGCACCCGCATTATCACTCACCAACTGCACAGTTAAACCTGTGGTTGAGTTATATGCTGATTGATTGCCGTTTGCCAGCAACGCGACCACATCAATATCAAAATCAGCTCCGATTACCTTAGTATAAAGCGGATTGCGCAAGGAGCTATTGGTCGTGCGATTGTTATACGTCAGTGAGTTCTCCATACACTCAAACGTGTTTACGCAAGGCGTATTGGTAAAGGTAAAACTACAGCTCTGTGAACTAGTGGTCGTGTTCCAGCACTTCACGCCACTCAGTGGCGTTTTAGTCAGCCCACTCACACCCAAGGTATAGGTGGCTGCGGCACTACCTTGCATCGTGACAGTTCCAATGGACTGATTTGACCCCAATGTGAACGGATCAGGCGTATCAGTCACTGTTGGTGTCGTTGGCGACACTGTCAGACTACCTTTTAATTCACCCGAACTCACCAGTTGATCGTCCGGACAAGGCACAGTGGAGGATAAGCATGCCAGCACTTTTACTTCGGTTGGGCAGAGTGTCGCAGTCCCCGCATGACGAATCTCGAAATGGTCGTAATTAGGCACAAAAGTGGAACCAACGACAAAGTCGTAACTAAACGTGTAGATTCCAGGCGCAGTAAAATCAAACTCAATCGCAGCACCGGTATCTTGATAAGTCGTGGTGATGGAGTCAGCAAGGCTACCGCTTTTACTAATTGAACACGCGGGCGGGTTTGACGTTGCAGTACTCCAGAAATCACTCCAGTAGCCAACACAATGATGGTCAAACTTACCGTTACGTTCACGGAATGATTCAACCACATCCAAATTGGCAGGAAGTGAAGTACTGGAAGGGCATGTACCATTCGTTAAAGGGTAGGTACCCACTACTAGCTTGCCATTAGTATCGGTATACCGAACACCACACCCATTATCGTTACCCCCTAAATAGGTATCCACCGCATGATAATAGCGGATTGGATTACCAGTACTGACTGTTGCTGTTGCTGGGATGGTGACGGTCACTTCTGCAGTGATGTAGTCAAGGGGATACGTATACTTCCAGACAATACTCACCGTTGGACTACTTAAGATTGAAGAGGTGAGCGAAAGACTGGAGGTCGTCGATTGTGTCACGCCTTGCGAAGTGCTCCCTGGCTGCACTGATGAGATGCTAAAACTGTTGTAAATTGTTGCGGCACTATAGGCAAAATGGTTAGCGCCATATATTCGATTGTTATATCGAATATACACGCCATTATCTAATAATGAATTGTAGGGATAGGATCCACTTGGATAAGTACCTGGTTGATACAACTGCCCGGAACCAAGCCGTTTAATTTGCATTTGCGTTGAATCCGCAATAGTGACCTCTAACGCATTACTGGCGTTAGTACCTCCACCATTGTTAAGCACTCTTACAGTTGCGTGCACGCTCCCGGTAAAGGCAAATACCACAACATACAATAAATTGATTAATACATATTTAATCAATCTGTTCATAATCAATTCCTGTTAATTACACTCTTCTGCCACCGTGCCTGGAGGGGCGCCAGGATCTAGGTATAAGCATCGACTAAGTGTGACAGCGATTTGTCGCTCTATACGATCTTGTGCACCTATCCCGCCTATCGAGGCAGTGGAGGTGATGCTATACATGCCAATATCCTGTGTATTGCCTTTGTCTTTTGGTACGGTTCGGCTGCATGTTAACAACACAGTAAAATTATTAATTGTCAAAGTTGTTGGAGAAGCAATACAGGATTTCATGGCATTTGTACCCGGCCCCAACACCTGAAAAGCAGCCCATTCCACCCCTGCCCTCGCCGCCAAATAAGCATTGGCACCTTGCACATCCTGAATCGTGCCCATTTGCGCCAGCAACGACAACCGCATGGAATACCCCACCAGTGCTGCAAGAGTCACCAGTAAAAATATTGCCACAGGCAACATAAATCCCTTTGCGCGATAAGCAATGCTTTTCATGGCGAATTCACCACATTAATCAAGTTAACCAATCTGGCAACGCCGCCGTTTTTGGCGAGCGTCAATTGCGCGGTGACCACGCTGGAATGTTGCATCACGCCTTCCGTATAGGTAAAACTACACTCAGTCACATCCTCAGCAACAACATTGGCCGTCAGTCCATTAAAGTTAGCCACACGCCCGGCGGTGATAGGGATATTTGAATACATCACCAATCGGCGATTAGCAAGATCGCAGGCATAAATCACGGCGCCATTTACCACGTAAAATCGGCCGCCCGGTGACGCAAATGGGAAAAGTGCGCCAGTATATGTGACCGAACTTGCGTTAGCACTCACTGGCCGAATATTGGTGCCGTCATACACATCGGCCCCCGCTATGCCCATGTTATAAATCACCAGTTGGTCATTGGCATCCACATTCACCATCGGCCCTAATACATCCAGTGTGAGACTGCCCGCATCGAAGTCCTCCTGCTGATAACGGCCACCGGCTTTAATCGGCACAAACTGCACATAACTACCGGAGCCACCCGGCACCCACACGCTGTTAGGCAACGCATTACGAATATCGCGCGACATACGGCGCAAGGAAATATCGGCACGGTCGGCCAGCTCGTAATAAGCTTCAGAATTCACATATGCCAGGACAGAGTTTTTAATAAAACTGACTGAGATACCGCCCAGAATGGCCATGACAACAATGACAATGACCAGCTCCACCAAGGTGAAACCAGACATAGAAAGACCCGGCTGCTTAAATGCGCGGCGCATAGCGAACCTTAAAACCCGTGAGGCGGATCACCGTATTGGCTGGCCCGTTCACTGTCACAACGATTTGCAACACAGCATCGGCTGGCAGCCCGGCAAACGCGCCAGCCCCCCCGGCTTGTGCGATAGCAACAGAAGCTGAATAAGCATTTAAACCTGCAATTGCGGTTGCATCCCCAATACGGCAAATACCCGTGCAGCCACCACCCGGCATGGTAAAACCGCCATAATCAGCCACATTATCAAAGGGGTTTGTCGCACCGTAACGACTCTCTCCGGCCGGAGAGGGGCCACCCAGGTTGGCTTGTGAAGTCGTGCAATCGGACGAGGCATTGGCCGTAGACGCATTCGGATCATCCGGATCGCAAAAGGTAAAAGGCATTTGCTGGATTTCTTGCATGAGTGATTCAGCAATCGCGATGGCTTGTTTGCGCGCAAGCGGGTCAGCTGAGTGCCCACTCATAAACGCCAGCGCGCCAATGACCCCGGCAATCGCAGTGGTCACAATGACAATAAACACGACCATTTCAACCAGCGAAAAACCACGATGGTTTTGTTTGCTGGTTGGTATGTGTTTATGGTCGTTGTGATTGCCTGTTTGAGTCATGTACCTCATTTGGTTAAGCACCAAATGGTTTGTTAGTGAATATAGCCTGTGTTTGCTTCGACCGAAATGCCCACAGACTGTAAGGCATTTTTGCGATTAGTCACGGTATAAGTAGCCAACTCATCGGGGACCGCACGGCCCAAGCCATCAAACCCCAATCCTTTATTAGAAGATTGAACGACAACACTGCGCGAAAAAGTGAGCACATATGCCCCTGCGGTCTCCGGGTTAATCACCACCTGCGCCGCGCCGCAATTAGGATCAAAACATAAACTGACCGTATTGGGCTCGACTGCATCGTTGTGTATCACAAACACTCTTTTGCGCTGAGCGATGGCCGTTTTCTGCGCATAACGCAGCGTAGAAGAAAGTAAACCCGCGTCACCGCGGGTTTCGAAGACATCACCACTTGCAAATCTAGGGGCGGCTACTGCTACCAGTATTCCAGTTAAAGCAATCACAACCACTAGCTCAACTAAAGTGAATCCCTGCGTAACATATCGCATCTTAACAATTAGTTACCGCCGCAATTTGCCGGGCTAAGGTTAGTGACCACACGTCCATCTGCCGCAGTATAAACAACGGTACACGCGGCAAAACCACCCACGGTATATGTCGCAGTACCATTATTGTAACCACCTACAAACTGCCCATCTAATTGTTGTAAGGCTGCAGTGATACCAGGCGCATCCCCAGTTGGCCATCCTGCAGCATTTACTGTGACGGCCTGACCATCCATTTGCACTTGTACTTGAGCAGCCTGACTTCCAGCTGCAATCCACGATGCACGTGCCAGATTGGCAGCTGATCGCAAAGAAGCCGCCAGGCCATTACCCGCTGCCACTCGCGCATTTGATTGCACGTTAACAAATCTAGGTAAAGCCGTTGCTGCCAAAATACCCAATACTGCAATTACCACTACCAATTCAACCAATGTAAAACCAGCTTGTTTTTTCATTACTCAGACTCCTAATCAAAAGTCCCTGCCCTTATCATCACAGCGGCAGGTTATAACTGCGTTAATTACCCATCAGCAAAATCTATGCCAGACAATTTTGGTCCATATTCATCACGCATCACAAACCATTCATATGCCAGAGCAAATGATTAACTACCCTTCAACATCACCGAACTCATATCCCATATCGGCAAGAACACACCCAGTGCTAACACCAACACCAAGGCACCCAAGAAGATAATCAAAATCGGTTCGATTTGCGCACCTAATGTCTTAACGTCATATTCCACGTCAGCTTGATACATATCGGCAACTTCTTGCATTAAATCATCGAGCGAGCCAGACTCTTCGCCCACGGCAATCATTTGTAACACCAGTGGATTAAACACGCCGGTTTGCGTGGCGGTTCTTAAAATGGTCTCACCGCGCTCAATGCCAGCAGACATACTGAGAATTTTGGCTCCGAGGTAATCATTCTCAACCGTCTGCGAGACCAGACGCAAAGCTGAAAGAATCGGCAAACCGCTACGTGTAGATAAAGCAAAGGTACGCGCAAATCTGGCCATGGTACCTTTGAAAATAATTTTTCCCGCAATCGGGATACGCATCTTGTGACGATCCCATTGAGCACGCCCGCTATCTGTACTTGTGTACGATTTGAACATCCAGACGATAGCCACAATCATGCCAATCAGCACAAACCAGTAATTACGCATAAAACTGGAAAACGCGATCAACATTTTGGTGACGAATGGTAAATCTGCATGCATGTTGGCGAATACTTTTTCAAACTGCGGAATCACCATCACGTTAATCACGACAATGGCAATCGCCATCGCGATGAGCACGAAGGTTGGATATTGCAACGCAGATTTGATTTGCCCGCGCATAAAGCGCTCAAATTCAATATGCTCGGCCAGCCGCAAAAAGATATTATCCAGATTACCCGTGCCTTCACCGACACGGATCATGCTGATATAAAAACTATCAAACACTTTAGGGTGTTCAGTCATAGCGACTGACAATTCGCGGCCAGAGTCCAAACTCACTCTTAGCTGGCCAACCACTTGCGCCAGCTTGGCATTACCAACCGAGCTTTGAATACCCGCTAAGGCACGCATAATTGGGATACCAGCCTTGAGTAAGGTATACATCTGCTTACTGAACAGCATGACATCCAGGCTGGTGACTTTTTCTTCAAACAAATTAAAGGCAACTGCACCAGCCGCTTTTTGCTTGATTTCAATCGGGGTAATTCTGGAGAGGATAAGTGCTGCACCCAACGCGTCGAGGTCGGCCGCTTCTTGTACGCCACTGACCATCATGCCATCGTCGGTACGTCCTTTATATTCAAATATCGGCATAGGCGGCGTTCTTTAAAAAGGCTTACTCTTCAAACTGATTATCGACACGCATGATTTCATCGAGCGTGGTCTTGCCATCTATCGCCAGCTGCAATGACTGATCGCGCAGGGTTTTGCCTTTTAGCCGCTCACGCGCTTTTTTGATGAAGACATTGGTATCTGGCATGTTGGCTGCCATCGCCAATTCATCGGTCATTTCCAAAAATTCGTATAAACCAACGCGCCCTAAATAACCGGTGCGGTTACAGTGCTGGCAGCCTTTACCCTGACGGAAATTCGTCACCACATCCGGTTGCTGTATGACCTGATTTAACCAGACCGACTCTGACTCAGTTGGTGTATGCTCGACGGCACAATGTGGGCAAATAAGTCGCACCAGCCGCTGCGCCAACACGCCTAACAGCGACATGGCGACCATAAAACGCGGTACGCCCATATCGATCAAACGTACTGGGGCGGTGGAAGCATCATTGGTATGCAATGTTGACAGCACCAAGTGACCAGTCATAGAGGCACGCAAACCGGTTTGCGCAGTTTCCTCATCACGCATCTCACCCACCAATACGATGTCCGGGTCCTGACGCAAAATAGCGCGCAATAACTTGGGAAAATCCAGCTCAATCTTTTCGTTGACCTGAGTTTGAATAATGCCCGGCAAACGATACTCTACCGGGTCTTCTACAGTAATCACCTTGGTCTCGGGTGTATTCAACTCACTTAGCGCAGAATACAAGGTAGTGGTTTTACCACTACCGGTCGGACCGGTGACTAGCACCATGCCACTTGGACGGCCAATCATTTTACGGAAACGTGCCAGCAAGTCCGGCGGCATGCCTAGTTTTTCGAGATGGAAATGCCCGGTATTCTGGATCAGCAAACGCATCACCACGGTTTCGCCATACTGGGTAGGCATGGTGGAGATACGCATATCCACCGCGCGGCCTTTTACGGTAAAACCAAAGCGGCCATCTTGCGGCAAGCGCTTCTCAGAGATATCCAGGCCGGCCATGATTTTGAGGCGCATCACCAGCGCAGTGGCAATCTTGCTATCCGATTGCGTCTGAAAGTGCATCACACCATCAATACGAAAACGGATCAGCAGTTTATTTTCTTGCGGCTCAATATGTACGTCAGACGCGCGCACTTGCACGGCATCTTCAAAAATAGTCTGCAACAGCTTAACAACAGGCGCGTCATCTATGCCCAGGTCAACGCCCATCAGGCTGGCAAGATCAACATTGCTGGCGGCGAGGTCTTCTTGCAGCTCCAGCGCCAATGAAGAAATCTGCTCGGTCTGGCGATAAGAGCGGTCAATGGTCTGCATGAGCAGACTTTCCTGCACGACGACAATATCAATGTCGCGTTTGAGCAGCCTGACCAACTCGTCATACGCATACACATCCGATGGATCAACCATCGCGATCAGGAAACTGTTGGGGCGCTCTTCGAGCAGGATGGCGCGGAAACGGCGCGACTGAACTTCAGGGAGTTTTTGAACCTGCTTCACGTCCAGTTCGTACTGGCCCAGATCCAAAAATGGGATATTCAACTGAGAAGCGACAGCCTCGGCAATTTGCCGCTCATTGGCGTAGCCTTTTTCAGCAATCACGCGGCCCAGGCGACGACCCGACTTGCGCTGTTCTTCCAGCGCCTGATCGAGCTGAGCTTGGGTCATGAAATTCTGTCTGACCAGAATTTCACCTAATCTAATTTTCTCGGGACGAGCCATGGCGTTGTAATTATTTATCTATATAGACTTTTCTTCGTCTATCATATCACCAACATTCTACCCTTACGTTTGTAAACAAGCTGCAAAAAATGTTTCATATCGTCCTTTTCGAACCCGAAATTCCGCCCAATACGGGAAATATCATACGCTTATGTGCCAATGCCGGCGCAAAACTGCACCTGGTCAAGCCCTTAGGCTTTGAGCTCTCTGACAAACACCTCAAGCGCGCAGGACTGGATTACCACGAATACGCCGAACTCACCGTCTACGAGAACTGGGCAGAATGCCAGCAAGCATTACAGGACAAGCGCATGTTTGCACTCACCACCAAAGGCAGTACGCGACACACTGATTTACAGTTTAAAGATGAAGATGTCTTTGTATTTGGACCAGAATCGCGCGGCTTGCCAGAAGACATCCGCGCACAATTTGCGCCAGAACATCGCGTCAGGCTACCGATGCTGCCGCACAGCCGCAGCCTCAACCTGTCAAACTCAGCCGCCATTTTGCTGTATGAAGCCTGGCGTCAAACGGGGTTCCCCGGGGGCGTGTGAAAGTAATAGGCAAAAAAAGCCCCGATTAAGGGGTAAATCGGGGCAACAGGCCTCATCGTAAAGGCTTCCGCTCAGGGAGGAAAGAAGCGGAAAGATGATTCATCATCATCGTGCTGATATGAGTCTTCTGCGTTTTGAAAAGTTCCGATAATTTATCACCATAAATCTAATTGAGTACGGATGGGCATGGCAACCTGACTTAGAATGATCTAAAAAAGCAATTCTTTAGTCTGTCAGCACTTACTCATACATACTGCCTTTTTCGCCTCTAGGCGAG
>NZ_DKJH01000034.1:0-16422 GCF_002454655.1 Methylophilus sp. UBA6697 | reverse complement strand
ACCATGACCCGCAAAACTGGCCCATGCTGCGTGAAGCGCTCAAGAAAATGGGCCGTGCCGATTTAATTGGTAATGGTAAAAAGCATTTGGTGCCGGCGTATCAGCCTGCGGTATTGCAGCAAATTGTGCAGTCCGACGGCAGCCGTTTCCAGGCCAAGGCCATGCCTAAAGGCTTTAACCAGACCAAGAATCCTGCTTATAAGCACAAAGCCAGAAAACCTGGTGCAGGCCGCTAATAAGGCAGCCCCAATACTTGATAGCCCAGGGTCGGGCTGTCCAGTTTCTGTGCACGGGCGGTCAGGTCGTTTGCATTCGGGAAATCTATGGTTTCATAATGCCAGTTGACCCACACCTTGTGGTCGCTGCCTTCATGCATGCAGGCATAGTTACGATGAAATAAAAAGCGATTGCCGGCGGCGTCTTTGCGTAGCGTGGCTGACAATACGCAACCGCCGCCGAGGTCAATATCCGGCTGTGTAACGCTAGAGGCCAGCCGGATCACGGATTGCTCCATGCTCAATGGCGGCGGATGCACAATGCCTGAGGAAATCAATTGCACGATGTTGCCTAGACCAGCTTGGTTGCCCTGACCTGACTGGTTGTTAGGCCCAGGTTGCTCGCGATAGGTGCCGCTGGCAGCGACATGCACATCTCCAGAAATAATAAATACTTTGGTCTGGGCTTGAGTTTGCAGCTCGGCTTGAAACTGCAGCAGGCGTTGCAGAATGCTGCACATTTCATCGTAATGCGTACTGAAGCGCCAGTGATCCGCCATATCGTCATAGGCATCAAACTGGATGCTGAGGCGGATATTGTGATCGCTTTCGGAAAAGTGCCGGTAAAGAAAAGGCACGCCACTCAGTATCAGCAACTTCTGGCCAGCTTGCCAGCCTGCCTGTAAATCGGCCAAGCCCTGAATAAAGTCTTGTTTGCCACTACCCATAATGTTGTGCAAAGTGCGCTGGCTACGGTTATCCATGGCCAGCAAGCCGTAGTCACGGAAGTTTAGGGTAATGCCAAAATGCGCAGGTGCGGCAGTGCGTTGCTGCAAGGCGCGGTTGTTGGTCCCTCTCAATTGAAACAGCGTGAAATACTTTTTTGCACTGTCAAACATGGCCTGGTAGGTCGGGCTGGTTTCCAGGCGATAGGGTTGTGAGCCCCAACCATCAATAATGTCATGGTCATCCCACATCATGACGCTGGGAATACTGGCCAGGCAGTAGCGCAAGGCCGCCGATTGCGTCCAGCTTCTGAGATAAGTGTCGAAATAGAATTGATCGATACGCTGCCTGAGCGTGTCAGATACTGGTGCGGTCAATTGATCTTTCAATGGCTTTTGTGACCAGGCATACAAAGGCTGTTTTTCATTGAAGATGGCGTCGGCATAAATCTGGTCACCCCCCATGATCAGGGCCGCATAAGGCGCATCGACGACTTCTGTATAAGGCATGGCCGCGATATGTGCGGCCTGCTGTTGCTGCATGCGTTGCCACAGGTAGTCGATCGGCGCCGGATGTTGTGTGCGCACCTTGTCTGATGAAAACCCATTGCATGACGCAAATGCCAGTTGTACCTGCTGCTTGGCTGCCGGGCAGAAAAATGACCAGTCAGTGACCAGGTTGTTGCGCGTTTGTGTGTAACTGGCCGGTTGCGCATCAATTAAAATCTGGTAATCACAGACTTGGTCTAGCGGTGTCAGCGGGATAGCGATTTCTGCACGCCAGAACTTGCCGCGCCCCAGGCTGCTGATCAAGGTGAATTCACTACGCAAGCTTTGCTTGGCGATGCGATAAGCAAGGGTAGCGGCATTGACGTCGTTTTCGGAGAGAAAGCAAACAGTGTAGATGGTGGCTTTTTCGTGCTCACCTTCCAGCCCCAGCAAGGGCCCTAATACAATATTGTGTGATGACATGCGTGCTCCGTATGTTTGTATGGCTTAAGTCGCAGTATCCAGCAGGCCTGGTAATAGAGTTTGTATCTGCTCGGCCACTATTTTATCCGGATGACTGGCAGGCAGTTTAAGGTTTTGCGCAATATGCTCGCCCAGCCGGCGATAACTTTCAAACTGTGACTCACTGAAAAACTGGTCTACCGTACTGTGGTGCGGAAAACTGGGTTCCTGCAATTTGAAGTTAATCAAATCACTGGGTTCGTCACCAGTCAGCGAGCTTTTGATATACACCAGGTAGCCCATATGTGCCGGATCACCATCGCCCAGATAATCAATGCTGCCAATCGCAAAATGGCGGGCACCGCATTTAAACAAGCCATATTTGCAATCATTCACTGGCAACAACGGGTTGATATCCAGCTTGATGGTGATGCCGAAATCGACTTTGCATTTACGGATGGCATTGCCCAGGTCTTCAAACTCATAGCAACCATCAGCACCGGCATCAATGGCAACGATCAGTTTGCAGCGGCGGCGTACCAGCTCGTAAATGCCCAGGTTCTCAAAGTGGCCGCCATCAGATAGATACAAATAGCCAGAGGTAGGGCCAGTGTTGGTGATCAGTTCTTTGATCAGGTAAAACAGGTTCCAGAACGGTGATTGCCGCTGTGGCGGGTTGCGCAGCCTCAATTTGCAGTTAAATCGCATGAGCAGCCTGTTAAAGTAATTCTCATGCAAGGGGTTGCCAAACCAGCGCCCAAGACGCGCATTGAAGATGGTCATGATAAAGCCCATGACCGGGTTGGTGTGATAGCCCATATTCGGGCTGGCAGCTGCACCACTGGTAGACACCAGGCTGCCCAGCTCCGGCCCGCCTTCGCCGGTGTAATGGTGGGTGTCATACCAGATTTCGGTATCAGGTAATTTAAAACCGCAGTAATAAGGGCTGAACATAAACGAAGCGGCCTGACGCTGTTGCCAGGCCAGTTGCGAGCCATCGCTGATATTGACCGCCGTGTTCACAATATGGGTAGGGCGTTGTCCGCGCAAAGCAGACATGGTGACATCATCGTTATTATCGAAGCCGGTGAAACTGTTGGGTTTGCGATGGTTGTTGGTGGCGCCCAGATAGCAACGCGTCAGGCGGTTGCGGTAAAAGTTATGCAGGGAAAACACATTGATATCGATGCGCCAACTGCCTAAAACGACGACGAACAAGGCTGCGGCAAACCACAGGCCGCGATGCGGTGAAAGGTATAGGCTGAAACTCAGATAGCCGGATACCAGCAGGATCAGCGCGACCACAATATAGGGCAGTGCGGTGGTGAATGTGCCTTTCAGGCTATTGGGTGACTCTGTCCCCGTGACGCGGCTTTTACCTAGCCTGGCGGTGAAAAAAGCCAGCAACCAGGAGCCAATCCCGGTCAGGCTTTTCTCGGCGGTCCCCAGGCTGCCCAGCCAGTGGTGAATGAGCACCGGGATATAGAGCGCGCAACCAAACAGCGCCAGCCAGATGACACAAAAACCAATATTGATGCCGCCAATGCGGTGCCACCATTCACGCGTACTCACCTCTATTACGCGCCCACCTATGCCCATGGCGGCCACCAGTCCTGCAGAAATCAGCAGTGAAATCACCGGGACGCCCAGGCCTATCCAATAGTTGGGCTGGATATGGCTGGTCTCATGATCGACTGCATAGGTTGTGAATAATTGTTGCCAGCTTGACTGGGGAATTCCCCACAACAGCAAGATGAATCCTGCCACCCCGCATAAGAATGCCAGCACAGGGTAAAGCGCATGGGCTGTGCTGAGGCAGTCGCGACGACTGAAGTAGAATGAGCTGGCTAAGCTGATTAGCGCGAGGGCCATGCCTGTTTTGCCGGGAACGGTTTGCGCTGCATTTTCAAGCAGTTGCCGCAATAGGCCGCTATCCAGTGTGAATGCGGGCAACAGAGTGCCATGGATTTCCGAGTGACTGAAAAAGATCACTGACATCATCAGGACAATTAACACGCAGAGCAGGAGTACCTGGTTAAGTAAGGTATTGGCCATCCATTGTGCCAGTGCCGCCAGGGTGTCGCCGGTGAATAAACCGGTTTTGGGCGTCAGGTAATTGCTATAGCTGCGTAACCAGAGAATGGCTTTTTCAGTGGCAGTGAGCTGGCGCGCGACGGGACTTTGCGGCTGTGTGGATAACACCAGCTCGGTCTGCACGGTATTGACGTGATTGCTGTGTTTGATCAGGCTGGAAAACCAGGCGCCGATATAACCACCGCCAGACACTGTCGACAGATAGTCAAATTGATTAAGCAGGCCTTTCTTTGCCAGGCCTTGCAGGATACCCAGGTTGAGGGTGGCACTACGGATACCGCCACCAGAGAAGGCCAGGCCGATCAGGTTTTCACGATGAATGTCCTGGCGTAAATGCGCCATGCCACGAATTTCCGCATCCAGTACCGCGTCAAAAGAATGCGTTTTATATGGGTCGGTATCTTCAGTCTGGTCGGTCGGGTGCATGGCAGTCTCCCTGAGCATATTGTTGATATTATTTAACACATGGTAGCGCTGTATCATATAAGTGACAACCTTTGGGCGCATACCATACGGCGCAGGTGCGCAAAAATGGCATGCGATGTGTCATTCTATGAGAGGATGTCGGCTGGCGGGCAATAGGGATTGCCTGTGCAAACAAGAGGGCGTGTTTGATGTGGATGAGTAAATCTATGCAACGTGTGATGCAAGGGCTATGGCTGGCTGCCACAGCGTTTTTATGCCTGGGCCAGCCGGTCAATGCCGCTGAAAAAAGCCTGTTTTGGCAGCTGGAATCCCCAGGCGGGCAAGTAAGTTACCTGTTTGGGACCATGCACACGGATGACAATCGCGTCACTGATTTCTCCCCTGCGGTGTTGCAGGCACTGAAACAGGTGGATGCATTTATGCTGGAGGTGGCAGACGCACCGCCCGCGTCTTTGTTGCAATTGCCACAAGGTAGCCTGAAACAGTATTTGTCTGAAGCCGAGCTGGATAAGGTGGCCAGCCTGGCCGATATGCATGTGATGCCGATGGACAGGGTGCTTAAAATGAAACCGTGGTTGCTGGCGGTGATATTTGATCTGCCCAAGCCACAAACACCGTTCGCGCAGGATTTTCTACTTAAAGCCAAAGCGGAGGAACTGGATAAGCATATACTGGGGCTGGAAAGTCCGCAGGAACATTTTGGCGTCATGGATGGCATGACGCAGGACGAGCAATTGTTGATGTTGCGGGCCGTGCTCAAGCGTAGCCAGAAGCAAAAAGAGGGCGATTTTGAACGGCTGATGAAGGCTTACCTGGCCGGGGATGCCGAGCAGGTGGCTAATATGGATGACGCCATGACGCGCGGGATCTTGCCTGCCGCTTTGTGGCAGCGCATGCGGGTAAAGTTATTGGATGAGCGCAATGTGCTAATGGCTGCACGCAGTATCGATCAGGCCAGGCAGCGCCCGGTATTTATTGCGGTTGGCGCCGCGCACCTGGCGGGGCAAAGTGGCTTGTTACAAGCGTTTAAACAGGCCGGGTTTAAGCTGACACCGCTGAAGAAATAGGCGTGTTTTAATCGTAGGTAGCGTTAAGCGTGGTTTGAGCGGGTCTCTTGTGCAATACGCGAAATATGGGCGACGAAATCCGCATCTTCACCGACCAGCAACCTGGGCAAGTGCTGGCGAAAGTCTTCACGCAGGCACCACTCGCGCATATAGTCTTCCCATGACATCCAGCGCCGCAAGCGCTTGCCACGCATATCGGGGTCATAGGTCAGCAAATAAGCGCGTTCAAACAGTGAAATCAAAATTTCGAATAGCACCAGTTTGCGCTCCTCCTGCTCGGCTGTCATTACTAAAGGTTCGCTATGCGAGCGTAATTGCAGGTCAGGATGCGCCATCACCAGCTTTAAAAAGTCGGTATAGTTGTCTGCCAGTAACTGGTAGACCTCTTCGTCTTCGTTCTCACGCTCTTTGCGTTGCTCAAGCATAAACGTCACAATCGCCAGCGGCAAGCCGACGACGGTGACGACATAACTCAGTAATTCCCAGGTGTCCTTGTCTATCATGTCAGTGTCTCTGTCCGTTTACAGGATACTCTCAAAAATACGCGATGACTGCTGTTTGAATTTTTGCCAGAGCGGGCGTTGTTGCCACTGTTCCAGTTCAATTTTTTCAGCATTTTTCAAATCTTGCTGAAAACGGCGTTCAAGCATGCTGGCCGTTTCATTGCCCAAAATCACCACATCAATCTCGGCATTGATGCCCGCACTGCGATAGTCCAGATTGGAGCTGCCAATCACTGACCAGACACTATCAATAGACACCATTTTGGCATGTAATACCTGATCCTGCATCTCGTAAATCTCGACGCCATGTTTGAGCAAGTGGCTGTAATGCGAGCGTTGCACATTCATGGAGAGTGTAGAGTCACTGAAACTGGGCACGAGTAGCGATACTTTGACGCCACGGTCAGCCGCGTTGACCAGGGCCTCTTCCTGTGCGCTGGTTGGTACAAAGTAGGCAGAATTCAGGATGATGTGGTGTTCTGCATGCTGTATTGCGGCGATCAGGGTCAGGTAGTACGGCGAATCGGTATTTTTGCGTTTGCTGGCAGGCGTGGTGATCACGCGTACGAACTGTCCTCCCTGTTTGGCCAGCGGTGGGAAGAAACTGCTTGTATCCAATGGCTGCGCAACATCCCAGTGGTCGAGAAACGCTTGCTGGATATTGGCCACCACAGGGCCAGTGATCATGACATCGGTATCTCGCCAGTCCGCCTGATTGAGGTCCGGCAGTTTTTGTTTGCTAAAGAATCTGAGCGAGCCTTTGCTTTGATAGGTTTTGCTTAAATTGACGCCGCCGACGATGGCCAGTTTGCCATCAACGATCATGATTTTACGATGGTCGCGCTGATTGATTCGCGCCAGTGTGCTGGCTTGTACGGGATGAAAAACCGTGATTTTGGCGCCTGCTTTTTTCAAAGTCTCAAACAGTGCAGGGGGCGTATCGCCTGAGCCAATTGCGTCGTAGATCAAGTGAACGCTGACCCCTTGTGACAGTTTTTGCAATAGCAGTGCCTGTAAGGTGATGCCGCCGAGGTCGACATCCTCAAACGTAAAGTATTCCAGATGAATATATTGTTGTGCCCCTGCCAGGGCCTGACGCATATTGCTGAAGGTGAGTTCACCATTAAACAGTAAGGTGACTTTGTTATCGGCATATAAGCTATTGCCTGCAATCGCCTGTTCCACGCGCAAATGTTCAGCCAGTGCTGCACGAATGCTTTCGTCGGGCGACAGTTTTTTTAAGGCCTGCTCGACTTTGCCCGGTGGCAAGGCCTGTTTGGCCGTGACGACTGTAATCGGTTGTGTTTGCGTATTGATCTCATTGAGGGCCAGCTTGGCATCGGGGATAGATGCGCAACCAGACAGCCACAGGCCTAACAGGTATAAGCAAGCGCGTGACCAGCGCTGGCAAAGATCTTTAGTAAAACGGCTGTGATGAAGACAGCAAAGGCCTGGGCGTGTGCGGATTGTTGTGGGCATGGCGTCCACCATCACCATTAGGATGAGATGATTTAGGAAACGTGGCTGGCGTGCTGCTGGATCACGTCCATGCACTCGTCAAATTGCAGGGATTTGTCGAAAAAGTACTCAACGCCCATGTTGTGCGCCAGGTTACGGTAATAGCTGTTGCCGTGATTGGTCAGCATGACGATATCAGGGGCTTTAAACGGATAGCCTTGCTGGCGTGTGTGGCGTACCACATCAAAACCGGTGCCTTTGGCTAACTCAATATCCAGCACAATCATGTCGTACTGCCTGGCATTGAGCAAATCAATGGCTTCGTCGCTGGTGGTAGCGATGTCCCTGACGTCGAGTTGGTCACAGTCGTGCAACATCTCGACGATCACATCGCGAATCAGGGCAGAGTCTTCAACTAACAATAATCTATACATGACGGTTTAACCAGTGACTGATGTCAAATAAGGGGTTAACACAGGCTGCTTGGCGATGATATTCATGCGTACATTCAATCGTATTGGCTTAATTAAGCAAACCGTATTTGATGGCATAGTAGGTCAAGTCAGCATTCGATTTCATGGCCATTTTTTCCAGGATACGGCTGCGGTAAGTACTGACCGTTTTGATACTGATAAATAACTCATCCGCAATGGCGGTAGGCGTTTGGCCAGTTGCCAGTTTAACGAATACCTGGAATTCGCGGTCAGACAAGGTTTCGTGCAACTGCTTCTCTGAGGGATGACTGAGTTCGTTGGTCATCAGCTCAGCCAGTTCGGCCGAAATGTAACGCTTGCCTGCAGATACGGTGCGAATGGCCAGGATGATTTCATCTGAATCCGCATTTTTGGATAAATAGCCTTTGCAGCCATTACGCATTAAATTCAACGCATATTGATCTTCTGCATAACCACTGAGCACCAGTACCGGTAAGTCCGGCGACACATGTTTGAGTTCGTGCAAGGTATCCACCCCGTTTTTGTCAGGCATGGAAATATCAAGCACCATGGCATCATATTCATTTTTGCGCACCAGCTGGATTGCCTCTGCCCCTGACGAGGCTTCCCCGGTCACTTGCAGATCATTTTCCAGTTCGATCAGGTTACGCAAACCATCACGCACAATGCTGTGATCATCTACCAAAAGAATTCTTTTCATGCGGTTCTCTTAAATTCGTTAGTCAGGGTTTATGTCTCAGCTTGCAGATTTTTCGCCATCATTGTCTGGCGGAGCTGCCGGGTCTGTTTGCGCATCTGGCGCCATTTCTTTTCTAAATAAGCGCCAGTCCTGGCTGATCATCGTCAGCGAGTCAGCAAATAAGGGTTTCTTATGCCAAATGGCGCGTACAGAAATAAAAGCAATAATACCGATAATTGTGGGCACCAGCATTGCCAGGCCAAGAATTAAAGAGCGGTTTGGATGTTGCCACAATAGTGAAAACAGCCACATCAAGCCGAGTAAACCGGTAAAGATGAACATGCTAAACACCACCAGCATGCCTACCATGCTGGTGGCCAGGCGTTCAGTTTCCTCCAGAAAATCCTGTTTCAATTGTTGTGCACGGTCTTCTGTGTAATCGGCGACGTGATGACGCAAATTGAAAAAACTACCTTTCAATGCGCTCACTTTGCGATTTAAAAACAAAACAGCGACAAATTTCAAGAGGTTTACCCACATAGCTTTCCTTGCTTATTCACGACGTTTGGTGCCTAACAGGTATCCTATCAGCAAACCGACACCAGCGGCTACCAGCACGGTGCCCAATGGATGTTCCTGCACAGTATCGGCGGTCTTGTCTTTGATCGAGTGGTAAGTGTCGCTCACTTCGCGTTGCACTTGCTCTTTGACACGGCCCGCTTTTGAGCTCAGGTTGGAGGCAAGGGCTGCCGCATTTTCTTCGCTGGTTAAACGGTCAATATTGCTTTTCAGGGTATGAATCAGCTCTTTTGCCTTGTCCTGCGTGGTGTCCGCAGTATCATTGACGGCATCCAGCAGCTCATTGGCAGTCGATTTCACCTGCGCAGCGATTTGTTCAATGGCCTGGTCAGAGTGTTTGGCCAAGCGATCAGTCGTGTTCTCAACATTGTCTTTTGAAAAATTAAACATTTTGAAACTCCTTTTTAAATCGTGGTTTTACATACGTAGTTTAGTGTCTTAACTCACATAACAAATAACTCGTTATGACTGATTGGACAGTTGATTAAACGAAAAGTGTTTTCAACATGTGGCCATCTTATCCAACTGCCATGCAATCTACCTATCGGCCAGCCACCGATATCAAAGTCAGAATTCTCTGACAGTGCATTAATTCACAAGGCAACACATCTTTACGTTGCTGTTAGTTCGCAACACCGCTATGATGCGTTTGATATATTGTGAACAATACACGCAAAAAACGTTACGCCGGATTGCCTGATTTTTCAATCTCTTCACTCAACCGCCATGCAAAAATTCAGAACCTACCTTATCGCCCTGCTTGATCGGCTGGAAAAAATCAGTGATACCTTTGGCGGTAACACGGTGGCTTTGCTCACTGTCAGTCTGATGCTGGCGGCCGCCATGCTGGTGGTGAATGACCGCTTTATTGTCACCACCCGCGAAAAAACCGACGTATTAGCCATGCTCGACCAGTTGCTGCTCGAAACCTGGAAAACCCAGTCCAACCTGGCCGTTGCCGAAAGTGCGCAGCGCGGGTATTTGCTCACGCGCTCAGAAAACTACTTTAAACCTTATGATGATGCGACCAAGCAAATGAGTCAGCATCTACGCAACATCAATAAATTGCTTAACCATACCAACTTGGTCAAGCATCCGGTGATACAAACCACCATGAGCGAGCTGGTGAACAGTATTGTGAAGAAGTCTGCTGAAATGAGCGTGACCATTGATTTTGCTAAAAAGCGCCAATTTGATAAAGCATTGGCGGTCGTCAAGCTGGATTCCGGGATCAAGGAAAGCCGTAATATTGAAGTATTGTCGCGCCAGTTTGAAAAGCTGGTGCTGGATTACCGTGACGAAGTGGCCGATACGCGGGATACGACACGCAAATTGATGCGCTGGTTTGTCATGGCCTGCCCGCTGATCTTTGTATCATTGGTGGTGCTGGTGATACGCCGCTTGTTACGCGAACTGGCGGAGAAGGCTAATTTATATGTACGCCTGACCGATGAGAACGCGGAGTATGAGCGCAATATCCAGCGCCTGACCACTACTGTGCAGGGCCAGGCCTTGCAGGCGCAAACCAATATTGAACATGAGCGCTATCAATTATCCCGAGAGTTACATGATGAACTGGGCTCTTTGCTAACTGCGATCAAGATGGATATTTCCTGGGCGATCAAGCATGTGAAGGATCAGTTGCCGCAGGTGACCGAGAAGCTCAAAAAGACCAATCAGTACCTGGATCGCAGTATTAATTTTAAACGCGAAATCGTACAAAACCTGCACCCGGCCATGATTAAGAGTTTTGGCCTGATTGCGTCGTTGCAGAACCTGATTGATGAGGCCAGGTCACGTAACCAGTGGCAAATGGATATCATTATGCCAGAGCAGGAAATGGCGATTAACGAGACCGTCAGCCTGATTGTTTACCGTTTGGTGCAAGAGAGTTTGAATAACTGCAGCAAATATGCCAAGGCGACCGAAGTCTCTGTGCATTTAATGCATGACGATCAGCATATCAAATTAGAGATCGTGGACAACGGTATCGGCTTTGACCCGGAAAAACTCACCAATAGCACCCATGGTATCAGCGGTATGTGTAACCGTGTGGAGTCGATTGGCGGGCATTATGAAATCACCAGCGCTCCGCAACAAGGCGCCAGCACGCGCGTACTGTTGCCGTATCTCAAGAGCGATCCTTCTGCTGCCTGAGTGCAGCCCTAGCCCCACTGTAGGCCTATTCTGACATGACATTCAGTCGTTGGACGACTGACCTGACACGCGCACCTCATTAATATGGCCACACAAGACAGCAGAACTGTTTTGTGTAACGCGTGAAAAAGGAGACGCTCATGTTAATGTCAAAATACACACAAGCAACAATCTTTGGCGGCCTGTTGGCGACAACCATCACATTAAATGCTTTCGCATTCGATCTACAGGAAGTCCAGAACGGTGAAAAACCCTACCTGGAAGAATTTAACACCCTGGACAAGAATGCCAATAACTCACTGAACTGGTCCGAGTTGCAACAGGACAAAGGGGTTAAGCAACAAGATTTCAAAGCGTTTGACCATGATAAGGATGGTAGTTTGAGCTACGACGAATATGCAGAGCTCAAAACACAAACTGGTCAAAAAGCGATCAAAGGCGCCATGTCCGATAGCTGGATTACCACCAAAGTAAAAGCCCGCTTGCTGGAAGAGGAGTCATTGAAGTCCCTCAAAATCAGCGTGGAAACACACAAAGGTGAAGTGCTGATTAGTGGCTTTGTGTCTGAGGCTGCGCTGAAATCCAAAGCCGAGCAACTGGTGGCCAGCGTTGAAGGCGTCAAGTCTGTGAAAAACGCTATCGTGGTAAAAGGCTAATAAACACCCCCTCGCAAGCTACATATTCTCTCCCAAGTGCGTAGCTTGCTTTTTTCTTGCGGCGGGTTGTTCTTCATGTGTTGACTGATTCATCCTCTGTACAACTTGAACAACTCGCCACCTTATGCAACAGAAAGGAAACATCATGAATAAGATGAACCGATATCTGGCAATGAGTACGATGATTGCATTATTAATGGGCGGTAGTGCCAATGCACTGGCTGCGGGTGTGCTAGCCAAAGCTGAGCCCATGTACAATTTTCTGCCTAGCGACACCGTGGTTGATAATGTGAAAAANNCCAGTGATGGATGCGCCGGCGGCGGGCCCTGAAAGCGGTCGGCCCGAAAGCGAGCAGATTGACGCGCAATGAACAGAGCGGGAGGGGCGGCCCTCCCGCGCGTTAATCTCCAGTGGATTGACGCGGCAGGAGTTAGTGATGCTGGGGCATCACATGTCGACCGGATTCGTACTCAACCTGGTTGGACTGGCGGATGAACAATAGCTGGTCAGTGGCAAATCCCAGTTCTTTGGCTTTGGCCATCAGGTGCTGTTTGATCGGGTAAGTGAGTTGTGGGGTGCGCGACAGTATCCATAGGTAGTCACGACCGCTACTCACCAGTGCATAGTTGTAATAGGGCTGGTCTACTTCGAGGATGTTGTAATCCCCATAAAAGGGCCCGAAGAAAGACACTTTAAGGCGGCCAGTCCGGCTGCCATCTGCATTGGCTGGATCGACGAACTTGGCTTTGCCTATGGCTTCACTCCAGTCGTTTTTCTCGGGACTAAATCCACGGTTAACCACTTTGAGCGTGCCATCTGCTTCCAGGCTATAGGTGGCGGTCACCTGTTCCAGCCCTTTTTCAAATGTGTTGTCCAGCCTGGCAATTTCATACCAGGTACCCACATATTGGGTCGGGTCAAAACGGCGCACAATGGCCTGTTCAGCTTGCGGTGGCAAAGGCGCTGAGCAAGCGATTAAGGTGAGTGCAAGCAGCGGTGAACAGAGTAGTGACAAACGGGTAGCTAACATGATGTGAGTGTGTAGATGAAGGATATAAAGCCCGTCATGACTGACAAGACAGTTTAAAATAACATAAATTCAATCAAGGCAACATTCAAGCAAGTAGTTAATTCAAATAAGGGAAGATGATGAAGTTTTTAAAGATATGCAAGGTATGGGGTGTGTTGGCATTGTTATCGACGACAGCGATGGCAGATAATCTGGAAACCGGTCTCGGTGGCGGCGTAGGCGCAGCTGCTGGCACTGCGGTTGGTAGCGTACTCGGTGGCAGTACGGGTGAGGTGATTGGCGGTGCCGTAGGCGGTGGCCTGGGTGGGGCAGCGACAACTGGCCGCGCTGGTCGTACAGGGGCCATTCTGGGCGGTGCCGCTGGCGGCGCAACGGGTGCCATGGTTGGCCGTAAAGTCAGCGGCACCACGACTGGCGCCGTGGTCGGTGCAGGGGTAGGCGGTGCCGGTGGTGCGGTTGTCGGTAAGGTGATTGACGAACCTGATCCGTACCAGAGAAGTTACCGTGGTAAAAAAGGCAAAAAACATGGCCACCATCATGGCCGCGGTCATCATCATGATTAAACCCCTGTCATCCTGCGTGAAGCGTTAGTCCTGGAGTCACTGCCATGAGAATCTGGATATTATCAGTCAGCCTGTTATGCGTGAGTCATATCGTGCAGGCACAAAGTTGCAACAATCAAGCCGTCGGCGCCAGTGGTGTCGGTGGTTTGGCTGGTTCGGCCATTGGGGCTGTCATGCTGGGCCCTGCTGGTGAGGTGTTGGGTGGCGCAGTGGGCGGTGCCGTTGGCAGTATGGTCGCCAATGGCGGCAAGACTCAACCTCATACCATGCTAGGCGGCGCGGTGGGCGGTGCTGGCGGTGCGATTCTTGGGCGTGGATTAGGTGGCGGCCGTTTATTGGCCGTGCTTGGTGCAGGCTTAGGTAGTGCAGGTGGTGCCTGTGTGGCACAGCAGGCCGGGACCGGTAAAACTCACCATGCAGCCAGTGCAAAGAAACGTTCGGCTAATAACGCAACAGCCAAAGCGCAAAAGTTGCTGGGCAGTTAATTCACCATCGCCTGCGACAAGCTTGCTTGATCGCAGGTTATTTTCCCATCAGCGCAGCACTGGCTTTTTTCAGTTGGTACATCATGGTGTCCCCTTCAAGCAGCAGTTGATCCACTGATTTTGGTTGCTGGGGATCAAACTCGACGATGCCTTGTGAGAATGATATTTTATAAGGTTGTCGCAGTTGCTGCCGGATCATGTCTAAATGATTGCATAGCCTTTGCGTCACAATATGTGCTTCTTGTTCACGGGTGCAGGCGAGCAAGATCACAAATTCATCGCCACCCAGTCGCGCAAAAATATCCGAGCTGCGGCCCATTTGTTTCAGTGCTTTGCCAAACGTCTGCAAGGCACGATCGCCTTCATCATGGCCATAGGTGTCGTTGATGATCTTAAAGTCATTCAGGTCTAAAAACACTAGGGAGGCATGCAATTGGTGACGGCTAAAGTAATTGAGGTATTTTTCCGTCAGCATGATAAAGCCGCGTCGATTACTGAGGTCGGTCAGTTCATCCATGGTCGCCAGTTCAATCGCCGCCAGCTCGCTCTCTACCATGGTTGCCAGGTCATCCAGGTCTTCTATATCCCTGGCTGGAAACTCCCGTGGTTGCGAGTCAATCAGGCATAAGGTGCCGACTTTAAACCCATGGGTGGTACGTATTGGCCTGCCAGCATAAAAGCGAATATGTGGTGCAGCCGTCACCAGTGGGTTATCAAGAAACCTGGGGTCTTTGGAGGCATCATTAATGACGAAGGTGTCATTGCCTAAAATCGCATGACCACAAAAGGAGATGTCGCGTGAGGTTTCTGAGACTTGCAGTCCCATGCAGGACTTGAACCATTGGCGATTGGTATCGACCAGGCTGACCAGCGCAATCGGCACATTAAACATGCGCGTCGCAATTCTGGTTAACCGGTCAAAACGTTCTTCTGCCTGCGTATCAAGGATGGCGAGCGCGCGTAATACATGCAAGCGCTCTATTTCATTGGCAGGAATAGCTGGTATTTGCAAAGCACTCGATCCTTTGACAGGGATGTTGTAACGATCATACCGCGTTTTTTATGATTTATACAAAAAAATACAACTGTTTTTCCAGGTGAGTTTTTGACAGGCCTAAGGCTGCGCTTATGCTTGTGTGGTCGCGAGTTTTAAACCGATAATGCCCGCCATAATCAAGCCCAGGCTAATGATACGCAAGGCAGATACCGGCTCGTTAAAGAGCCAGATACCGCCAATCACCGTCCCCACAGCACCGATGCCAACCCAGACGGCATAAGCCGTGCCGACTGGCAACGATTTGACGCAGAGGCCCAGTAACCAGACACTGATAATCATGGCGAGAATGGTCCAGAATGAAGGCCAGAAGCGGGTAAAGCCATCCGTATATTTCAATCCTATGGCCCAGGCCGTTTCAAACAAGCCAGCAATAACCAGGGTTAGCCACGTCATAAAGTTTCCTTTTTAAGTGATGCGATTCAAGGCTGCCGCATAAATCAAGACTGGACAGCGATTAAGTCCTCGGCGGACAGCCAGCGCCACTGGCCTGCCGCCAATGTTTCAGGCAATACCAGTTGACCGATTTTGATCCGTTTCAATGCCTCGACACGGTTGCCAATCGCGGCAATCATGCGTTTGACCTGGTGGTATTTTCCCTCCGCCAGGGTCATGTGTAGCACCGTTGCAGAAATGCTGGTCACCGCCAGTGCTGCAATGGTTTCTTCCTCATCAATCAGTTTGACACCAGCCAGCAAATGCTCAAGGTCGGCCGCACTCAAGGCGTGCTTACAAGTGACTTCATACACTTTAGGCACATGGTGCTTGGGAGAGCTGACTTTATGGATAAACTGCCCATCATCCGACAGCAGAATCAGCCCCGTGGTGTCTTCATCCAGGCGGCCTATGCATTGAATGCCGCGCTCCACCAGCGGCTCAGGCAGCAGCGTGTAAATGGTTGGGTGGAACTGGGTTTTGTGCGTGCATTCATAATGCGCAGGTTTGTGCATCAGCAGGTAGCTATGTTCGCGGTATTGCCAGGCCTCGCCATTGACGGTGAAATGCAGGTCGCCATCCAGAGCAAATTTGGCGTCCGGGTCATCGCATATTTCACCGTTGACGGTGACTTCCTCGTTGATGATTAAAATACGGCACATCTTGCGTGTGCCAAAGCCCTGACGGTGCAGGATACGTTCTAAATCTAATGTTTTTGCCATGATGGGATTATACGTGAATTGGAAGTGGGCTTTTGTGTGACTGGGTTTCTTATGTGCTAGAAGGTCATTCTTACGTGGGGTGACTACTTGTAGGGATTTTTTTGCTCGCGATTGTATTGGGTTGGAAGGTTTCTTTTCGCCTTTTTGGCGAGTTACTTTTCCTTGCT